>DATMEC010000252.1:0-5952 GCA_035557125.1 Steroidobacteraceae bacterium | reverse complement strand
ATCGGCATCGTGCCGGTCGTCCTCGCCTACGTCGCCGTGTTATTGGTGCCGATGGCCCTCGTGGGCATCGGATTCGCGGATACCTGGGTCCGCTTTCGCGAGCGCTTCGCGCCGCGTCAAGGAGTGTAAGTCGATGGAAGTCATCCTGTTACAGAAGATCGAGAACCTCGGCAACATCGGCGACCGCGTGAAGGTCAAGCCCGGTTTTGGCCGCAACTACCTGCTGCCGGGCGGCAAGGCGACGATCGCGACGCCGGAGAACGTGGCCAGGTTCGAGAGCCGGCGCGCCGAGCTCGAAGCCCAGGCGGCCAAGGAGCTCACCTCGGCACAGAAGCGTGCCGCAGCCCTCGAGGGATTCGCGCTCACGATCCCGGCCAAGGCGGGTAGCGAGGGCAAGCTGTTCGGGTCGATCGGCACGGCCGACATCGCCGAAGCCTGCGCCAAGGCGGGTCACGCCATCGAGCGCGCCGAAGTGCGGCTGCCGGGCGGGCCGATCCGGATGGTCGGCGAGCACGTCATTTCGTTGCACCTCCACAGCGACGTCGACATCCCGGTGACGCTCACGGTGGTTGCCGAAGAGTAAAGTACGGAGCGATGGTCGCCATCCTCCGCCAGGACGAGATTCGCACGCCGCCCCATTCGGTCGAGGCGGAGCAGGCCGTGCTCGGCGGGCTCATGCTCGATCCCAACGCCTGGGACGCGGTCGCCGACATAGTCGTGCCGGCGGACTTCTACCGCCGCGACCACCGCCTGATCTTCGAGGCGATCGTCGAGGTCGCGGAGACCCGCGGGTCGTCTGACGCCGTGACCATCTCCGAGCACCTCGAACGCAAGGGCCGCCTGGAGGAGATCGGCGGGCTCGCCTATCTCGGCACCATTGCGCGCGACACGCCCTCGGCGGCGAACGTGCGCGCCTACGCCGAAATCATCCGCGAGCGCTCGATACTGCGCCAGCTCGTGTCGGCCGGCGCCGAGATCGCGGCCTCTGCGACTGACGGGCGCGGCCGCGCCGCGCACGAGCTCGTGGACGAGGCCGAGCGGCGCGTGTTCGAGATCGCGGAGCGCGGCAGCCGCGGCCGTTCGGGATTCGTCGCGGTGCGCGACATCCTGCCGCAGACCATCGATCGCCTCGACACGCTGCACCAGAACCCGGGAGAAGTGCGCGGCGTGCCGACCGGGTTCACCCAGCTCGACCGCAAGACCACCGGCTTCCAGCCTGGCGACCTGATCGTCATCGCGGGCCGCCCGTCAATGGGCAAGACGACGCTCGCCATGAACATCGCCGAGAACGCTGCCATTGCGAAGGGCGTTCCGGCGGCGATCTTCTCGATGGAAATGTCCTCGGAACAGCTGGTGAACCGGCTGATATCGTCGCTCGGGCGCGTGAACCAGACCCACCTGCGCACCGGCCAGTTCACGGACGAGGACTGGTCGCGAATCCAGAGCGCGATGTCGCAGCTGTCGGGCGCACCGATCTTCGTCGACGAGTCGCCCGCGCTCACGCCGACGGAAGTCCGCGCGCGGGCGAGGCGGCTCAAGCGCGAACACGACATCGGGCTCATCGTCGTGGACTACCTGCAGCTCATGCAGGTCAGCGGAACGAAGGAGAACCGCGCCACCGAGATCTCCGAGATCTCGCGCGGTCTCAAGGCGCTCGCAAAGGAGCTGAAGGTGCCAGTCGTCGCGCTGTCGCAGCTCAACCGCGCGGTCGAGCAGCGCACCGACAAGAGGCCGGTGATGTCGGACCTGCGCGAGTCGGGCGCGATCGAGCAGGACAGCGACCTGATCCTCCTGATTTACCGGGAGGAGGTCTACGACCAGAACACGACCCGGCGCGGCATTGCCGACATCATCATCGCGAAGCAGCGCAACGGCCCCATCGGCGAGGTGCAGCTGACATTCCTCGGCGAGTACACGCGCTTCGAGAACCTGGTCGCCGAGACCTACGGCGAGGGCGCTTTCTGAACGCTTGCTTGCGCGCCGTGATCGACACGGCGGCGCTCAGGCACAACCTCTCGCGAGTCCGCGAACTGGCACCCGGTTGCCGCGTCATCGCGGTCGTCAAGGCGAATGCCTACGGCCACGGCCTCGTGACCGTCGCGCGCGCGCTCGACGGCGCCGACGCGTTTGCGGTCGCGCGGCTCGAGGAGGCGGTGACGCTGCGCGAGGCGGGCTGCCAGGCGCGCATCGTGCTGCTCGAGGGCTTCGGCGACGCCTCCGGGCTCGAGGTCGCGGCGCGTCTTTCGCTCGAGCCGTTCGTGCACGAGCCGTTCCAGGTCGGGTTGCTCGAGGCCTGGCGCGGCCCGCAGGAGATCCGGGCCTGGCTCAAGGTCGACACCGGCATGCACCGCCTCGGATTCGCGGTGAGCGAGGTTCCCGCGGCGGCGGCACGGCTCGAGGCCTGCCGGTTCGTCGCGAAGCCTGTCGCTCTCGTAACCCACCTGGCCGATGCCGAGTGCGGCGAGTCCGGGCGTACGCGCGCCCAGCTCGCGGCATTCGCCGAGGCGGTCGCGCGCCGCGCGGGTGAGCGCAGCATTGCGAATTCCGCCGGGATCATCGCCTGGCCCGAGGCGCGCGCGGACTGGGTACGGCCGGGCATCATGCTCTACGGCATCTCGCCGTTCGCGGATCGCACGGGCGCCGAGCTCGGGCTCGAGCCCGCGATGACACTCGAGACCCGCGTCATCGCGCTCAAGGACGTCGCGCCCGGCGAGCACGTCGGCTACGGCGGGACTTGGGTCGCGGAACGCGCGTCGCGCATCGCGGTCGCCGCCGTCGGCTACGGCGACGGCTACCCGCGCAGTGCCGCAAGCGGCACGCAGGTCAGCGTGGGGGGTGGGGCGGCCCTCGTCGCTGGACGGCCGTCGATGGACATGCTCACGATCGACGTCACGGCACTGTCGCGGGTCGCGATCGGCGACCGCGTCGAGCTGTGGGGCCGCGAGGTGCCCGTCGAACGCGTGGCCGCCGCCGCCGGCACTATCGCCTACGAGCTGACCTGCCGCGTCGGCCGTCGCGTCAGCTTTGCGACGCGCGACGCGTGAAGATCCTCGTCACCGGCTCGTCCGGCCGGATCGGCGGCGCCATCGCGGCGCGGCTCACGCTGCGTCACCAGGTCACGGGTCTCGACCTGCGTGCCGGTCCTCTCACCAGCGAAATTGCGGACGTCGAGGACACCACCCGGCTGGAGTCGCTGCTGCCGGGCATCGACGCCGTCGTTCACACCGCGTCGCTGCACGTCCCCGACCTCGCGGCCCGCAGCCGCGAGGAATTCCGCGCGGTGAACGTCGACGCCACGCGCCGCCTGCTGCAGGCCGCGGGCACGGCGGGCGTCGGCCGGTTCATCTATACCAGCACGACTTCGCTGTACGGCGACGCCATGCTGCCTGCAAACGGCGCCGCGGCCTGGGTCGACGAGTCGCTGCCACCGCAGCCGCGCGACGTCTACGACGAGACCAAGCTGGCGGCGGAGGAGGCCTGCAGGGAAGCGGCACGCGCCGGTCTCGCCTGCACCAGCCTCAGGATGTCGCGCTGCTTCCCGGAGGAGCCGCGCCTCGTCGCGATTTACCGGCTGTACCGCGGAGTGGACGCAGACGACGTGGCGCAGGCGCACGAGCTTGCGCTCGCGGAAGCAGGCGGCGGCTTCGCCGTCTACAACGTGTCGGCGCCGTCGCCATTCCGGCGCGACGACTGCAGGCGGCTGTTCGAGGACGCGGCCTCGGTCCTGCTGGAGCGCCATCCCTGGGCCGAGGCGGAGTTCGCGAGCCGCGACTGGCAGTTGCCACGTTCCATCGACCGCGTTTATGTTGTCGACAAGGCGATGGCAGGGCTCGGCTACCGGCCGCAGCATGATTTCGCCGCGCTGTTCAGGCGCCCGGCAAGCTGACGGGCACGCAGGAGGTTCGAACATGTCGAGTGTCGGCTATCACGAGCCCGTCGGGGAGATGTCGGACGCGACGCGCGACATGCATCGCGCAATCGTCTCGCTGATGGAGGAGCTGGAGGCGATCGACTGGTACCAGCAGCGCGCCGATGCCTGCAAGGACCCGGAACTGCGCGCCATCCTCGAGCACAACCGCGACGAGGAAAAGGAGCACGCGGCCATGGTGCTGGAATGGATCCGACGCCGCGACCCGGTCCTGTCCAAGGAGATGAAGGACTACCTGTTTACGTCCAAGCCGATCACGGATGACCACGGGCACGACTGAGCCGCGCGAGGAATTCCGGACATGGCGATCGTCTGGCCCGCCTTTGCGCTCGTCGCGCTGACGCTTTTTTCCGTGGCGCGGCTCGCGCGCATGCGCTTCGCGGCCGCGCGCGCAGGACGCGTCGACCCGCGCTTCTACAAGGTTTTCAAGGGAGAGGGCGAGCCGCCCGAGCTCGCCGCGACGTCGCGGAACGTCATCAACCTCCACGAGATGCCGACGCTGTTCTATGCCGGCACCGCGATCGCCTTCGCCGCGGGCATATCGGGTCCGCTCCTGGTCGCGCTCGGCTGGGCGTACGTGGTGCTGCGCTTCGCGCACAGTTTCGTGCATGTGACCAACAATAAGGTCATGTGGCGCTTCCGCGTATTCTTCGCAAGCTGGGTCGTGCTATTCGCCTACTGGGCCGTCCTCGGAGTCTCGATCGCCCGGCCTGCGGTCCCGGGCTGAGCCGCGCGGCGAGGCCGCGATGTGGAAGGCATTCCTCTTCGGCGTGATCGTCGCGGGTGCCATCGGGCCGATCGCGCTGCTGATCTTCGGCACCGGCGCCCGGCAGGGATTCGCGGCGGGCGCCTTTGCCGGACTCGGCGCGGCGCTCGCGGACCTCCTCTATGCGCTGGCGGCGCTCTCGGCCGGTGCGCTCGTGCTGCCGTACCTCGCCGAGCACGAAGGAGCGATACAGGCCGGATGCGGCCTGTTGCTGGTGGCGCTCGGCGCGTGGATATTCTTCAAGGCGCTGAAGGCTCCCAATGCGGCTGCCGCAGCGGTGCCGGCCGGCAGCGCGTTCTGGCCGACTTTCCTGCTGACGGTCGTGAATCCCATGACCTTCGTCGTGTTCGCGGGCGTCGTGCCGCAGCTGCCGCTCGCCGGCTCGCTGGCGCGGGCCACGGGGCTCGCGGTGGCCCTGGCGGCAGGCAGCGCGGCGGTGAACGTCGCCATCGGGGGATGCGGCGCCGCGCTCGGGCGGGTACTGCCGGGCGAGGGCGGCTGGCGCGCGGTCACGGCCGCGGCCGCCGCCGGCATCGCGGCGTTCGGGATCTATGGGATCGCGACGGCGGCTAGGGGCGGCTAGGCCTCGAAGAATCCCATCTTCACGCCGGCGAGCGTCACGACGTCGTTGTCGTGGAGCCTGCGCGCCTGCGGTCCGATCGGCTGGCCGTTGACCATCGGGTAGTCGCCCGGCTTGCTGCTCTCCACGTGAACGACGTAATAGCCGTCGGCCCGGCGGCTGATCGCCGCGACCTGCACGCCCGGCCGGCCGAGCGTCGTCAACGTCTTGGCAAGCTCCAGCTCGCGTCCCGCGAACTGGCCCGACAGGACCTGCAGCTTGGCCGGACGCGCGGGTGCGCCTTTCTCCGCCGCCGCGGCGGCAGCCGGGGAGGCCGCGGGGCTTGCCACGGCGGCCTGGGCCGGCGCGACCGAATCGGTCGCCGCCCTGAGCCGCGCCTCGTTGACCTGGCCCGGCTGGATCACGAGCGTGCGCTCGAACTCGTCCTGCTCGGAGCTTTCGACCTGACTGTCCACGAACCGCAGGTGATGGTGGCCGATCGTGATCACGTCGCCGTGCGTCAGGGCGTGCTTCTTGATCAGCTTGCCGTTGACGTACGTGCCGTTCGTGCTGTTGAGGTCCTCGAGGAAGGAGTCGTTGAGGATGTTGATGATCAGCCCGTGATGCCCGCTGACGGCCGCATTGTCGATGCGTACGTCGTTGTCCGGCAGCCGGCCGACCGTGTACCGCTCCTTGGTC
>DATMEC010000251.1:0-2323 GCA_035557125.1 Steroidobacteraceae bacterium | reverse complement strand
GGCATCACGATCGCGGGGCTCGACGCTCCGGCGCCTTCCGCGAGGACACTCGAGCTCGCGCGCACGGCTTTCGACACGCCGGGCATGCTGGCGTCCGCGGGGCTTGGCGCGACCGAGAGCGGCCTCGACTACGGCGAGTCCGTGCTCAGGCCCTCGCTCAACCTGACGCAGCTCCTGTATGGCGGCGCGGGCGGACAGCGGAACGCGATCGATGCGGAGGCGACCGCGGGCTTCGACCTGCGGCTGGTGCCGGGCATGACGGTCACCGCGTCGCGCGCGGCCATCGAGGCGCACGTCGTAAAACAGGGCTACGTCCTGCTCGATGCTCCGCCAACCGCCGAGGAGCGCGTGAAGCACGCGCAGCTCGCTCGTCTCGACTGGGGCGACGACGGATATCCGGCCGCGATGTCGGATCCCGCGAGCCCGGGTGTCGCGCGCGTGATCGAGGTGATGCGCGAGGCCACGGGCGGCGAGGTGCGCATTGCGCCGCTGATGGGCGGCAGCCTGCCGATCGCGTCGATCGGCGAAGTCCTGGATACGCCCTTCGTCATCGCGCCGATCGTCAATGCCGACAACAACCAGCACGCCCCGAACGAGAACCTGCGCATGCGGGAATTCCGCCGCGGCATCGCGCTCTACGCCGCGCTTCTCGCCGAGGCGGGCCACGGGTGGTAGCCCTTAAAGGGGACGCGCACCTTCATATTCCTGAAGGTGCGCGTCCCCTTCCGCGCGGATTTGGCATAAGTTGTTCTAATAAGAGTAGCGGAAACTCTAAACCCGCCGCCAGCGTCGCGCGCGCAGGATCGTTCCATGTCACCCCGACCTGGAGTCCTGAACATGAGTCATCGAATGCGCAAGATACTGCGAGTCGTCGCGGACGGCCTCGCCTGCTCGGCGCAGGCGACCGCCTGGAGGGAAGGCCTGCCTTGGGAGCCCCGGCAACGGCTGCCCGAGCGGCAGCCGAAGAGTCGGCTATAAACGGGGCTTATTGTCCAGACGGCGCGACGAAGCGGATCGCGAACCCGCCACCGGCGGCGACACGGAGCGTCATGGCGTCGCCGCGGCGGACGTCGCGACTCTCGATCGCGATTGCCTGCGGATTCCGCTGCCAGTCGGCATTGTCGGCATCGCGATAGATTTCCGCGCGGTAGCGGCGGTCCGCGTCGAGGAAATCGGTGGAAATCCGTAGCTCACGGGCCTGCTCGTCGGTAACCGCGCCGAGATACCAGTCCTCACTGCCGCGGTCCTTGCGGGCGATCGCAACGTAATCGCCGATCTCGCCCGCGACGACCCTCGTCTCGGCCCAGTCGGTGGGCACGTCGCGGATGAACTTGAACGGGGCCGGATATTTCGCGTAGTTCTCCGGCAGGTCCGCGGCCATCTGGATGGGGCTGTAGATCACGACGTACAGCGCGAGCTGCTTCGCGAGCGTCGACTGGATCTTCCGCCCGTCGCGGCCGGTGAGCGAGAGCACGCCCGGCGTGAAGTCCATGGGACCTGCGAGCATGCGCGTGAAGACGAGGTTGGTCTCGTGTTCGGGAGGGTTCGGCGGGTTGCCCCAGGCGTTGTACTCCATGCCGCGCGCGCCCTCACGCGATACCCAGTTGGGATACGTGCGCCGCAGCCCCGTGTCCTTGATCGGCTCGTGCGGATTCACCGCGATGTGCCGCTTCGCGGCCTCGGTCACCACCTTCAGGTGGTGCCGGGACATGAACTGGCCGTCGTGCCATTCGTACCGGGGCGCTCCGCTCTCGTCCAACCTGCGGATGCCGCCGGCGTCGGCCACGTAGCCCGTCTTCACGCTGTCGATGCCGAGCCTCGCATACAGGTCGAGCGCCGCCCCGAGTTGCGTTTCGTAGCGCGCGACGTTGCCGGCGGTCTCGTGGTGACCGACGAGGCGCACGCCGCGCTTGCGCGCGTAGGCGGCCACCGCCGCGAGGTCGAAATCGGGGTACGGCTCGGTGAAGTTGAACTCGCTGCCGTCCGCGAACCAGTGGCCGTCCCAGCCCCGGTTCCAGCCTTCGATCAGCACGCCGCGGAAGCCGTTGGCCGCCGCGAAGTCGATGTAGCGCTTCGCGTTCGCCGTGTTGGCGCCGTGCCGCGCTCCCGAGCCCCAGGACTCGGTGTCGAGGTGCAGCGACCACCAGATGCCGACGTACTTGAAAGGCTTGAACCAGGAGACGTCGCCGAGAGCGTTCGGCTCGTTGAGGTTGAGCACGAGGTCCGACTCGTACAGGCCCTTCGCATCAGGCACGATCAGGATCGTACGCCAGGGGGTCGCGAATGGAGCCCGGCGCGCGACACGCGGTCCCTCGGCCGCGGG
>DATMEC010000250.1:0-2896 GCA_035557125.1 Steroidobacteraceae bacterium | reverse complement strand
TGCCCGAGCCGCGCGCGCAGGAGGTCGAGCAGGCGCGCCGTCGCCTCCGGGTCCGCGCCCTGGCCGCGCTCGAACAGCCCCGCGTCGCGGAGCACCAGCGGCAGCAGCATCCCGGAACGCAGCCGGAGCGCGACGACAGGCGAGTCGATCCGGCAGCGCCCGAGCCGCTCGTCGAGCAACTCGCCGAGCGCGGCCGCATCGCCCGCAAGACGCGCGAGCGCGATGCGAAGCCGCGTCGGCGCCCCGTCGCGATGCAGCAGATCGACGCGCAGCTCACGGATGCCCGAGGCGCGGGCACGCTGGAATGCCGCGAGGCGCGCGAGCAGGTGCTCGAGCGTGGGCTGCAGCATGGCCACGGATTCCGCTGCAGCGGGCAACTCGAGCCGCTCGTCGAAGCGCTCCGGCACGAGGTAGCGCCGGCGTGGCGCAGGGCGGCGGCCGAGCCCCTCGTCGAGCTCGTCGAGCAGCTGCGGCCCGAAGCGGGCGGCAAAGCCTGCGCGCGGGAGCCGGAGCAGATCCGCGACGCTCGTGATGCCGAGCCCGGCGAGCGTCGCGACCGTATCCTCGGGCCATTGCAGGCAGGTGAGCGGCAGCTGCGATGCGATGCCCGGCATCGCATCGGCGCGGGTCACCGTCATCGCGAGCCCGGCGCGCGCGATCCAGAGCGCGCCGCGGGCCGTCGGCGCTACGCTGAGCGAAGCCGACAGGCCGCTCGCCGAGAGACCCGCGAGTGCGCGCCGCAGCAAGGCCATGACGCCGCCGAAGAGATCGAGGCTGCCGCGCACCTCGGCGAGCACGGCGCCCGGCGGCTCGAGGCTCACGACCGGCGTGAACTGCAGTGCCCAGCGCCCGAGGCGATCGAGCAGCGCGGCTTCCGCCGTGGGCCTCCGTTCCAGGACGCGCAGCCCCGGCACGAGGGCGAGTGCCGCATTCAGTCCCATGCCGGGCGCAATGCCCTGGCGCGCCGCGCGCTCGTTGCGGGCGACGACGGCGCGGCGCGGATCGTCCGCCGCGGTGACCACGGCCGCGCGCGCCTGCCCGTTGCCCAGCACCAGCGCATCGAGCGGCAGACGGGGAAAGTGCGCGGCGAGCCAAAGCTCGCCCGCAGGGGCGGCCGGCTCGGTGCGCGGCGCCGGCACCGGCACCAATGCGCGGCGACGACTGGCCGCTGCCGGCGCGATCTGGGCCGGACGTTCCTGGACCATCCCCCGGTTCCTCGCCTCAGTGTATGTGCAGGCGCTCGATGCGCGCGGGGCCAGAGCGGCTCTTCAGCACTTCGACGTCGAGGCCGTAGTCACGGGCCGTGAGCGCGAGCCGCAGCGCCGCGGGCGAAGTTTCGTTGCGATGCGTGGCAGGCCGCAGCAGGAACGCGGGCGTGTCGCCCTCTTCCGCAGCCAGCTTCAGCCGGCGCAACATCGGATCGCGGGCCTCGCCAGCCCAGCCGAGCACCGCGGCGCAGGCGCCGGAGCGCAGTGCCTGTTCCATCGCCCAGAGCCGGTCGAGTCCTGCGCGTGGGCGCACCACGAGCATGCGCGCAGGATCGAGTCCGGCATCGGCGAGCGCGGGCGCATACGGCAGGTGCGGCGGGGCGAGCCAGGCCACCCAGCGCGGCTCCGTGCCCGCTGCCGTGAGGCTGCGCAGCGCCGGCAGCAGGAGGCGGACCTCGCCCACGCCCGCCGCGGGCACCAGCAGCTCGGTCAGCGTGGCGAGTGGCCAGCCGCCGCCCGGCAGGCGTGCATCCAGGGCGCAAAAACCGGTCGGGACGGTCTCGGGTGCGCCTGCGCCGTTGCCGCGCCAGAGCGCCGGATGACGCAGGAGCTCCGCCAGTGCGTCGCTCACTGCATGACGTCCGCGCGGCCGCGCCGCAGCACGCCAACCACCACACCCTCGATCGTCATCGACTGCTTGCGGAGATCCACGCGGATCGGCTCGAACTCCGGGTTTTCCGGCATGAGCCAGACGACCGAGCCGTCCTGCTTGTAACGCTTGACGGTCACCTCGTTCTCGAGCCGCGCGACGATGATCTGCCGGTTACGGACGTCGGTCGAGCGGTGCACGGCGACGAGGTCGCCGTCCAGGATGCCGACGTCGCGCATGCTCATGCCGCTGACCCGCAGCAGGTAATGCGGCCGCGGGCTGAACAGCGCCGGGTCGATCTGGAAACGACCCTCGATGTGCTCTTCGGCGAGGATCGGGCGGCCGGCGGCGACGCGGCCGATGAGCGGCAGGCCGAACTGCTCGCGCAGGGCGTCCTTCAGCACGATGCCGCGCGCGCTGCCCGCGACCAGGGTGAGCACGCCCTTGCGCTGCAGGGCTCTCAGGTGTTCCTCGGCGGCATTGGCGGAACGGAAGCCGAGTGCCCGGGCGATCTCCGCGCGCGTGGGCGGCAAGCCGTTCGCGGCGATGGCGTCCTGGATGAACTCGAGGATCTGGCGTTGGCGGGGCGTGAGGTCCGACATGGTCCACCTGTACGGATGATCAGGTGCTGTGATTATATACAGGCACGGCGCCCGCCTGGCAAGCACCGTTTGCAAGTCCTTCCGCGATCGCCCGCCCCGCTTCCAGATCATGCTCGCGGCACACAAACTTCGGCGGCTCGTTTGCACGCCGCGGTGTGATCTTGAAACGTCATCGGCGATCGCGACGTGCATCGAGTGGCGTGCACAAAGCGAAACACGCGTGTCGGATGTCCGACAAAGACAGGTGGAAAGTTGTCGCTGCCCAGCGACAAACGCGCAAGCGGCTTTCACCTGCCGCGCTGATACGTTACGATCCGCAACGCCACCGCGCGGAGAGGAAGGACCGCCGGCGCCGTGCATCCGCAAAAGCGGTTTGTAACGTTCCATGCAACCTTGTGGAGACAAATCTCATGACCAAGATCCTGAAGGTGGGCGTC
>DATMEC010000249.1:0-2071 GCA_035557125.1 Steroidobacteraceae bacterium | reverse complement strand
GATCGACGTGGTGTTGTCGGCCTCCACGACGGCCCCGTCATCCAGCTCGCCACGGAAGTTCGGGCCCGGGTGCACGTCCACGTAGCGGTTGGCGATGCCGATGAGGGACTGCGCGCGGATCGTCGCCGTGGTGCCCTGGTGCAGCGGCGCGTACGACTCGAGCACGACCACAGTCACCTCGGCGCGGCCGTCGTTCGTCAGCTCGATGCCTGTGACCTGGCCGGCCTCGTTGCCGCCCACGCGGACGATGTCGCCCCTGACGAGCTGGCCGGCGTTCTCGAAGACGAAGCGGTATCTATACGTGCTGTCGCGGGTCGCGAACACGACCAGGAGCCCGATCACGGCAAGCGCGAGCGCCGCGCCGGCGATCCAGCGCAACGGATGAGTTTCGGTGTCCCCCCTGGCCACGCAGCCAAATCGTATACGGAAGCGTTTTCAATCTCCACTGGGATCTGTAGGGTGGCGCGCATGACGGCGTGCGCACCCGCGCACCGGCGCCTGCCGGACCGGCTCTGCGGCCCACGGAGGCCGCTCGCGCGCCGGCCTCTCCTGCTCTGCGCCGCGGCTGCTCTCCTGGCCGCCGCCATCCCAAGCGCCGCCCAGGCCGAGACCCAGGTCCAGCTCGACGGCCGCCTCTCCCCCGTCATCCGCGAGGTGCCGCGCCAGCCGCCTTCCATGACCCTGCGCATGACCGCCCGCTTCATCGGCGACGGCCCGGGCTTCCAGCCGCCGATCCTCGATCACTCCGTGATCCGGTTCCCCTACGGCTCGCGGCTCAACAACCGGCTCTTCCCACACTGCGATCCCGCCCTCATCAACCGCCGCGGGCCGGACGTCTGCCCGAGCGGTTCGCTGATCGGCCGGGGATACGCCAACGTCTTCGCCGACACCGAGCGCCAGCGCCTCACCGTCCGGATGTTCAACGGCCGGGACGGCAAGAGCATCGTCTTCTACTTCCACGGCAGCAACCCGGCGCGCGTTGACGTGGCCTTCGCGGCGCCGCTGCGGCGCCTCCGCGGCGGGATGTGGAACTACGTCCTCAACGTGCCCGTGCCCGAGACGCTGCAGGTCGTGGCCGGCATCCCGATCTACGTGCGAGAGTTCGTCTCGACGGTCGGCGCCACGCGACGCGTGAACGGGCGGCGCCTCGGTTTCATCGAGGCCTGGTCATGCCCGCCCGGCGGCCAGGCGCCTGTGCGCGGGGATTTCGACTTCCTCGAGAGCGACCCGGTCGGCGTGCGGTCCTGGATCCGCTGCGGCTGAGCCCGCAACCCTTGGGATCCAACCGTGTTCCAAAGGGAACGATGGTGTTTGCATAAACCGTGCTGCTTCGCTAGCGTGCTGGCGCTGGAGGCAGTCGAGCAGCGATAGGAGATTGATCATGCGGAAGGTCGTAGGCCCGATCGTGACGGTGCTGGTGCTGGGAGTCGCCCTGGTCTCTCCGACCGTGGCGCAGACCCCACAGACGTCGGTGACGGTCGACTCGAAGGTCTCGCCCAACCGGGCCGGGACGCCGAAGAAGCCGCAGGGGGTCACGCTCTCCGGCAAGATCCGCTGGCAGAGCGAGGAGGGGATCGAGCCGCCCATCATCACGGCATTCGACATCTTCCTGGCGAAGGGCGGCCTCTACAACGGCGGCAAGTACGCGAAGTGCTCGGCGGCGGTCGCGAACCGCAACGGCCCGCAGGCCTGCCCGAAGAAGTCGATCATGGGCTCGGCGCGCGGCGTCGCGTTCGCCGACCAGGAGATCACGCGCCCGAAGGTCACGTTCATCAACGGCGGCCCGCGGAACATCTGCTTCTACACGGTGCTGACCAACCCGGCCCGCGTGGAGACCTGCGTGCCCGGCAAGGTCACGAAGCTGAACGGCAACCCGAAGTGGGGCTACCGGCTCCAGATCCGGGTCCCGGAGGTGCTGCAGGTCGTGGCAGGCGTGCCGATCGCGCTGCGTGAGATCAGCTTCAAGGCGGGCGGCAAGAGCTACGCCAAGGACTGGATCGCCACGACGAGCTGCCCGAAGAACCGCAAGTGGGGCTTCCAGGTCGAGACGTCGTACCTCTACAACGACGGA
>DATMEC010000248.1:0-2033 GCA_035557125.1 Steroidobacteraceae bacterium | reverse complement strand
GAGAAGGACAAGGACCCGAAGGACCCCGGCGTGCAGGGGGAAGGCGACTATATTTCCGGCCGCCGCTACCAGAAGAACGCCACGCGCTTTGCGCACCAGCACGACACCGAGGAGCTGGCACGCGAGGCCGCGCCGGAGTCGGAGGCCGAGCAGAAAGAAATGCTCGAGGCCGAGGACAAGGGCAAGGCCCGGGCCAAGGGCAAGAAGCCCGACCCGCAGTAAACATCGTCCGGCCGCGGCGGGATGCCGGCGGCCGGTGGCAAACCCGCAGAGGCGCGTCTGGCGCGCATTAGAAAACGTATGTGGCTCGCGGCCGTCGCCGGAGCGCTGCTCGCGACGTTCCTCACAGTCCTTGCGCTCAACTTCGTCAGCGGCGAGAAGCGCATCGAGCGCAAGCTCGAGCATCGACATGCCGTCACGCATCCCCAATTCCGGCGCGAACTCGGAACCCTGCTCGGCCCGCCCATCCTGGGCGGCAATCTCGTCGCCAACCTCGAGAACGGCGCCCAGATCTTCCCCGCCATGCTCGATGCCATCCGGCAGGCCCAGAAGACGGTCAACTTCGAAACCTACATCTACTGGTCCGGCGATATCGGACGTGAATTCGTCGCGGCCCTGACGGAGCGCGCCCGCGCGGGCGTCGAGGTCCAGGTCCTCATGGACTGGGTCGGCAGCCAGAAAATGGATCCGGCGCTTCTCGAAGAGTTGGAAGTGGCTGGCGTCACGGTCGAGCGCTACCACCCGCTCAAGTGGTATCACCTCGCGCGCATGAACAACCGCACGCACCGCAAGCTCCTCGTCGTGGACGGCCGTATCGGCTTTACCGGCGGCGTCGGCATCGCGGACAACTGGGACGGCAACGCCGATTCGCCCGATCACTGGCGGGATTCGCACTACCGGATCGAGGGGCCGGCGGTCGCGCAGATGCAGGCTGCGTTCCTCGACAACTGGATCAAGACCACCGGCGCCGTGCTCCAGGGTGACGGATATTTCCCTGCAGTGGCCGGTGCCGGGTCCGCTGATGCCCAGGTGTTCACCGCCTCGCCGAACGGCGGTGGCGACAGCATGCTGCTCATGTACCTGCTTGCGATCACCGCCGCCGAGACGAGCATCGATCTTTCGGCAGCCTACTTCGTGCCCGACGAGCTCACGCGCGCCGCGTTGGTCGCCGCGATTCGCCGGGGCGTGCGCCTGCGCGTCATCGTGCCCGGTACCAGGATCGACGCCGAGGTGGTCCGCAAGGCCTCCCGCGCAAGCTGGGGCGAGCTGCTGGAGGCGGGCGCGGAGATCCACGAGTACCAGCCCACAATGTTCCACTGCAAGACGCTGATCGTCGACCGGCAGCTGGTCTCCGTCGGCTCGACCAATTTCGACAACAGATCGTTCCGCCTGAACGACGAAGCGAACCTCAACGTCTACGATCCCGAGTTCGCTGCGCGCGTGACTGCCGTCTTCGAGCAGGACCTCGAGCGATCGCGCCGGATTACGCTCGAAGCCTGGAAAAATCGTCCATGGCACGAAAAATTGGTCGAAAAAGCCTCCGCACTCCTTTCTTCGCAACTCTGATACGCTCGCGCCCGACGCCGGCGTCACCCGAGCCGGCCCGGGGGCAGGCATGCGGATCCTCATTGCGTTGGCGAGCGCGGCGCTCATCCTCACGGCCTGCGGCGACGAGGCGAGGCAAGACGTCACGCGCGCGAAGGCAAAGAGCGCGGCCGTCGCGGCCGGCCCCACCGGCGCCCCGGCGACGGCCACCACCCGCCTCGACTTCGCCTCCTGCCTCGCCGAAGACGTCGCCGACGACGACGGGCGCGCGCAGCGCTGCCCGTCTTTTGCCCTGCTCTCGCTCGACTACATGAACAGCCAGTGCGCCGCGAGCGGCGGCACGCTCCGGGCGCGGCAGCCCTCGCAGGCCTGGTCCCTCGACGTGGACGGCGACGCGAGCGGCGAAGTGCTCGTCGACCTGATCGCCAACTTCGACTGCGAGGGCGCGCCCGGCGCATTCGCCTGCGGCAGCACGGGCTGCCCCTTCC
>DATMEC010000247.1:0-2410 GCA_035557125.1 Steroidobacteraceae bacterium | reverse complement strand
TGGGCGTCGTCGTCGGCGCGTGGTGGTACTGGTACGCGCGCGACCTGCCCGTGCAGCACCCGGCGATGACGCCCGAGGAAATCGCATTCATCGATCGTGGCCGGGCGAAGGTGGAGGCGGCGGCATCCGGCTCCTGGCGCGAGGCGCTCCTCGAGCGTGACGTGCTGGTGCTCGCGGCGAGCTACTTCTGCATGAACTACGTGTTCTTCATGTTCTCGTACTGGCTGTACATCTACCTGCGCGAATCGCGCGGCTTTTCGAGCCTCGAGGGCGGCTGGATGTATACGCTGCCGTTCCTCACCGGGGCGGCACTGACGGTCGTCGGCGGGGCGATCTGTGATCGCCTGTGCCGCCGCCTCGGGCCGGCGCGAGGCTGCCGCATCACGGCGATGACCGGCCTCCTGCTGGTCGCGGGCTTCATGCTGGCGGGCGCCTTCGCGCCCAATCCCTACGTCGCGGTCGCGCTCCTTTCGCTGTGCTTCGGCTTCGTGCTCTTCACCGACACGGCCTACTGGGCGGCGACGACCTACGCGACCGGCGAGAACACGATGAGCGCGGCGGGCGTCCTCAACTTCGGCGGGAACCTGCCGAGCCTGCTCGCGCCGCTCGTCGGCCTCATGATCGACCGGCTCGGCTGGCTGCCGACGATCGCGAGCGGCTCGATCTTCGCGGTCATCGGCGCCGGGCTCTGGCTGTTGGTCCGCCTGAAGGGCGTCGAGGAGGCGCGGCCATGATCGACTTTCCGAAGCGCCATCGCGTCCCCTACGACGGCAAGTTCCGGATCGGCGATTTCGATACGGACCCGCCGAAGGGCAGCGGCACGGAAGCGAAGCTCGAGGCCAGGCTCGGGCAGTCCGTCGGCCGGCTCGAGGAGCTGCAGCGCAAGCTGTTCGCCGACGAGCGCCACGCGTTGCTCGCGGTGTTCCAGGCGATGGACGCCGCCGGCAAGGACAGCACCATCCGCAAGGTTTTTTCGGGCGTGAATCCCGCCGGCTTTCGCGTGCACGCCTTCGGGCGGCCGAGCGATCTCGAGCTGCGCCACGATTTCCTGCACCGTGTCGTGGCCCGCCTGCCGGAACGCGGCAAGATCGGCATCTTCAACCGCAGCCACTACGAGGAAGTGCTGGTCGTGCGCGTGCACGAGGCGGCGCTCGCAGCCCAGAACCTGCCGACGGCCGCCAGCAGGGGCTTCTGGGAGGGCCGCTTCGAGTCGATCCGCGAGTTCGAGGCGCACCTGGCGCGAAACGGCACCGTCATCGTGAAGTTCTGGTTGAACATTTCGCGCAAGGAGCAGAAAAAACAGCTGCTCGAGCGCATCGAGGATCCGGAGAAGAACTGGAAATTCCGTCTCGGCGACCTCGACGATCGCGCGCGCTGGGACGATTACCAGTCCGCCTATGAGGCGATGCTGCGCGCGACTTCGCGGCCGGAAGCGCCGTGGTACGCCATCCCCGCGGACGACAAGGACTACATGCGGGCCGCGGTGGCGCGCATCCTGGTCGAGACCCTCGAGCGCATCGGCCCGGCGTACCCGAAGCTGGACGCCACGCAGCGCAGGGAACTCCAGGAAGGACGGAAGCGCTTGCTCGCGGAGTGACAACTCGCGGCGTCAGCGCTCGGCGCGGTCCTGCAGGTAGCGCTCGACCCAGCCCGGGTGGGCCTTCTCGAGCCGCGCGAGCTGGCGGTCCGCCTCCTCGACCTTCCCTTGGGTGCGCAACTTCTCGACGTAGGCGTACCAGGTCTCGGGCGTCTTTTCGAATGGCGGCGGCCTGACCCGGGTCGTTGCCGGCGTGTCGGTCATCCCCTGGGTCGGCGACTGGGCGGCCGTCACGGCGGTTTCTTCGGGGCGCCTTCGACTGCCGGTCACCACGACGTTGCCCAGGTTCTCAGCATTTTCGTCGGCGGCCGCAGGTGGCGGACTCGGCAGGTCCATCGCGACCTGCGGTTCGCCCGCGGCGTCTGAGTTCTGCGGCCGTTCCATCGCCTCCTTCAGCTCGCGCTCCGGCCCGCCGATCATCGGGCCCGTGCCGGCGGAGTCCGCGGCGAGCTCGGAATCCTGATATCCATACGCATCGGCTTCGGCTTTAACCCGCGCTTCGGCGGCGCGTTTGCCGGCAGCGGCCGGTGACGCCCCCTGCGGACGCGCCGCTGCCGCATCTTCGGGCTCGATGATCCGCGCAGTCATGGCGCCGCCCGCGCCGTGATCGGACTCGCGCGCGACCGGCACGCGCAGCGTGCCGAACTGCGACTGCACGACGAACACGGCGAAGACGAAGCTCGCCGCGAGCGACGCCGGCAGCCACCATCGGTGGAAACGTGGCGCGAGATCGCGGCGTGCGGCGGCGCGGATGCGCGCATCGGTCGTCTCCGGAGGCTCGCCTGCGGCGTCGCCGAGAAGCCTCTGCCAGGG
>DATMEC010000246.1:0-14871 GCA_035557125.1 Steroidobacteraceae bacterium | reverse complement strand
GGATCCTGACGCGTTGCCCGGACCCCGGGCCTTGCCTATACTGCGCGCCCCGCTGCCGGTGTAGCTCAGTTGGTAGAGCAGTCGCTTCGTAAGCGAGAGGTCGGGGGTTCAAGTCCCTCCACCGGCACCAGTTTCCCCGTGGTTCCGAACATGCACGCGCTGTTGTTTCGCCTGTTGCTGGCGCTCGCCTCGGTCGTCGCCTACGCCCTGCTCGTGCAACTCATGCCGATGCTCGAGGCGCTGGACGACGTGCCTTACGTCAGCACCATGTTCCACCTCATGGTCGGCGCGATTTTCGGCGCCCTCGTGCTGGCGCCGTACGCGCGCGTACCGCGCCGAGTGCTGCGCGGTGTCGCGCTGGCCGCGGCAAGCGCGGCGATCTACTACTTCACGATCCGTTTCGTCGCGGGCGGGCCTGCCGGGCTCAGCGCGCTTGCGACTTTCATGATTGCCGGTGCGTGCGCGGCACTCCTGTGTGGCGCCGCGGTCGCCGTGACCGCGCCACGGGCCTTCAGCCTGCGCCTCGCGGCGCTGCTTGTCGTCGCAGGCGCCGTAGGCGGGGCCGTATTCCACTCCAGGGTCAGCTTCGATCCGAACCTGCTGCTCGGCCACGCTGCCTGGCAGTTGCTGGTGTGCCTCGCCCTGTATTTCGGCCAGCGAGACGCCCCGACATAATCTGGCGTTTCTTGCCTCGTCCGGCGGCGCCGGGTTAAATGCCGTCAAAGAACGACGGGCATTCGGGGGAGACGAGATGCGAGGGACGGTCATCCTCTGGCGTGACGACAAGGGCGTCGTCATTGCGGGCGGGCAGCGTTACGACTTCGACATCAGTCATTGGAATGGGACGGTCGCGCCAGCGCCGAACATGACCGTCGACCTTGCGACCACGAACGGACAACTTACCAGCCTCACGCCGGTGGTTGAGACGGACCTTGACCCCGATAAGCTCGCCGCGATGACCGGCGGCGGCAGCAGGTACGCGCGGGCGATCCTCGGGGACGTCGGCAAGGACGTCGCAATCGGCTACGGCGTATTTCTCTTCGTCGCCCTGTTCGTGAGCCTCGTTGCGACGAACGGGTTCATCGACGTCAAGGTCACCCTGGCGGACCTGCTCTCGGGCGACATGGCGCGTGCCGCGCTCGGCGGCGGCAGCGGCAGAGGCGTGCTGCTGGTGCTGCTCGCGACCGCGACGATCGCGGTTCCGTACCTCTGGAAGTACCGGCTCGCGCCGCTCGCATTTGCAGTGCCGCTGCTCGTCACCGCCAAGGCGCTCTGGCCGCTCTACGAGCAGCACCAGCAGCAGCAGGAGGCGATGGCCGCCATGGGCGAGTTCGGGCAGGCGATGTCGCAGATGGCCGAGCAGATGGGGGCGCAGACGAGCGCTTTTGAATCGATCGGGATCGGGGCTTGGCTGCTGGTCGCGACCGTGATCTTCCTGGCGTTCAAGGGTATCGCGCGCTGCCTGGCGCGAATCCAACCGGCCGTCACTTCATCGTCGGCATCGTGAACTCGGCGCCGCGCGACCCTTCCGGCCAGCGCGCGGTCACCGTCTTCAGCCGCGTGTAGAAGCGCACGCCGTCGGGCCCGTGCATGTGCAGGGGGCCGAAGAGCGACCGCTTCCATCCGCCGAACGAGTGGAAGGCCATCGGCACCGGGATCGGCACGTTGATGCCGACCATGCCGGCCGCGACCCGGCGGCTGAACTCGCGCGCGGCGCCGCCGTCGCGCGTGAAGATGGAAGTGCCGTTGCCGAACTCGTGGCGCTCGATGAGGCCGAGCGCCTCCTCGAGGCTTCCGACGCGCATCACGACGAGCACCGGGCCGAAGATCTCCTCGCGGTAGATGCGCATCGACTCGGTCACGCCGTCGAACAGCACCGGGCCCATGAAGAATCCCTGCTCGTGGCCCACGACAGTGTGCTTGCGCCCGTCGACGACCAGCTTCGCGCCTTCCTGTATGCCGGTCTCAACGTAGCCGAGCACGCGCTCCCGGTGTTCGCGCGTGACGAGCGGGCCCATGTCGGCGCCTTCGGCGGTGCCGGGCAATATCTTGATCCTGGCAAGCTCGGGCTTCAGGGCCGCGATCAGCCGGTCACCCGCATCGCCCACGGCGACGGCAACCGAGATGGCCATGCAGCGTTCGCCGGCCGAGCCATAGGCCGCTCCCACCAGCGCGTGCGCGACGCCCGCCGGATCGGCATCGGGCATGACGACCATGTGGTTCTTGGCGCCGCCGAGCGCCTGCACGCGCTTGCCGGCTTCCGAGCCCGTGCGATACACGTGCTCGGCGATCGGGGTCGAGCCGACGAAGCTGACGGCGTCCACGCCGGGATCGGTGAGCAAGGTGTCGACCGCCTCGCGGTCGCCGTTGACGACGTTCAGCACGCCCGCGGGCGCGCCGGCCTCGGTCAGGAGCTCGGCGAGCCGCAGCGGGCAGCCGGGATCCTTCTCGGAAGGCTTCAGGACGAAGGTATTCCCGCAGGCGATCGCGACCGGGAACATCCACATCGGCACCATGGCCGGAAAGTTGAATGGCGTGACGCCTGCGGCGACGCCCACCGGCTGGCGCAGCGACCAGCTGTCGATGCCGCGCCCGACCGCGTCGCTGTACTCGCCCTTCAGCATCTGCGGAATGCCGCAGGCGAACTCGACGATCTCGAGACCGCGGGTGACCTCTCCGCGCGCGTCCGCGAGCACCTTGCCGTGCTCGCGCGTGATGATGGCGGCGAGCTCGCCGGCATGCTGCTCGACGAGGTCGCGGAACTTGAACAGGACGCGCGCGCGCCGCAGCGCAGGCGTCTGCGACCACTCGGGGAATGCCGCGCGCGCCGAGGCGATTGCGTGGCGCGTCTCTGCGGCGGAAGCGAGCGCGACGTCGGTCGCGGCGACGCCGAGCGCCGGGTCGTAGACGGGCGCCGAGCGCCCGGAACCGCCGGCGACCGCCTTGCCATCGATGTAGTGCCCGAGTTGCCTGAGCTTTGCGATCATGGAGTGCCGCCGCGCCGTTCGAAGCTGTGCTCGTAGGCGAGCTCCGGCTCGCCGCTGCCGTCATCCGGTGTCGTCACGATGCGGAGTGTGGCCTCATCGCGATCGAGTGTCACATGCGCGAAGCCCCAGACGAGGCCCTGGGTCCACACCGACGTGAGCGCCGGGTTGGCGGCGAGCTGGTGACGCTGGAAAGTCGTGTTGAGCGGGCGCTGCTTGCCGGCCGCGCCGGAGACGAGCTGCGGGAGCGGCGGCCGGCCCTGCGCCTCCGGCACGCCCTGGCAGGCATCCGTGTGCAGCTCGAGCGTGTGCTCGTGTCCCGCAAGGTACAAGTCGGCGTGGCGGCAGAGCGCGGGCAGGATCAGGCGGCGCAGCATCCGGGCCTGCTGGAACTTGCTGCCGGCGGACGACCAGATCGGGTGATGGCCCATCACGATCTTCCACCGCGCGGGAGACGAGGCGAGCGATCGCTCGAGCCATTCGGCCATGCGCCATTCGTCCTCCGTGCGCGGCACGGCCCACGGCTGCGTCTCGTCGATCTCGTTGCTGTCGATCTCGCGCGCATCGTCGTCGAGCGCGTCGTCAACGATCGAAAAGGCCGACAGCATCACGTGCGTGTCGAGCACGAAGACCTCCACCTCGCGCGGGTCACCCGTGGGTGCGACGCGATAGCGGATGCCGTTCATGTAGAACGGCGGCGTCTCCGTGAGGTAGCGCACCTGCGCCATCGCGCCGGCGCGCGACGTCTTCCAGTCGTGGTTGCCGAGCGCCGCGTAAATTCGAAAACCCTCCGCGGACCCGGCGAGCGGCGCGTAGGGCTCGTGGAAGATCTTGCGGAAGCGCGTCGCGTCGTCGCGCCCGTCAGCGCCCGCGGTCGCGCCATCGGGATAGATGTTGTCGCCGAGCATGACCGCGAACTCGCAGGCGGGTGGGCCCTCGCAGAAACGGCGCATGGCGCTGGCGACGGCGGCCTGGCCGCTCGCGGGGATGAAGCTGCCGGTCTCCGGTACGCGGTACGCCGGCGGCGGGCGGAATTCTGCGGGCGGGCGCTTGTCCTCGAGCCATTCCAGCCGCTCGGCCTCGACGAAAGCATCAATGGACTTCGGTCCGGGCTCGTCGTCGAACTCGAGATAGTCGTAGTGATAGCCGCTATCGCCGAAGGCGAGGAATTCTGCGATCGGCGCCCTTTCTGCCGGCTGCGTGGCGCAGCCGGCGATGAGGAGCAGGGTGGCGAACGCTGCGCACCGATGCATCAGTAACGTTCCCGGATCAGGCGCTCGACATCCTCGCGGCTGCGCCGGATCGGCCCTTCCGCCTCGAGCTTGAGGCTCGTGAGCGCGGCGGCCCAGCGCGTGGCCTCGCCGGGTTCCGCCGAGAGCCGTTTCGAGGCGTAGGACCCGACGCAGGTGTCGCCACGGCCGCTGCGCCCGCGCAGCTCGACCGGATGGAAGCCCGCTTCGTGGTACGTGCCGTTCGCGAGCACGAGGAGGCCGTCCCTGTGCGTCAGCACGATCTCGCGCGGGCCGAGCGCGGCGAGGATGCGCGCAGCCTCGCGGATGTCCGCCGTGCCGGTCAGGAACTCCGCCTCGACGGCGTCGGTCTTCAGGATGTCGGTCATGCCGAGCACGAGCTCGCGTTCCGGCCAGGCCGCATAAGCGAGCCGACCTTCCGGCGTCACGACGCGCACGAAACCCTGCACGTCGAGCGCGAGGCGCTCGCTGCGGTCCTTCATGCCCCGCACGGTGGCGGCGCTCACCTCACCGCGGATCGAGGCCGTGATCAGGAAAGTGTGCGCCTCGATGCCCTCGAGGTGCTCGGCACCGATCGGGTCCGCAACGCCCTTGACCGAAAGGATGCGCTCATCGACGTTCGCGGTCGGATACTCGAGGCGCATCAGCGTCGAGCTCGGCGAGTCGAACGCGAATACGTGGATGCCCGCGTCCGTGAGTGCCTTCGAGATGTGCGCGTCCTCCGCCGCCCGGCGCGTGACTGCCGCCACCTCGAGGCCGGCGAGGCGCGCGGCGTGTGCGGCGTAGCTGTAGCCGCCGCCGTCCACGTAGCGCGTGCCCGCCGCCGAGACGATGGTGTCCTTCGTGTAGTTGCCGAAGGTGACGAAATCGTAACGGCTCATTCGCGAAGCCTCACTCGCCAGAGCGTCGCGGCGAGGACCATCGACACCGCGCTCGACGCGATCCAGAATGTGATCGCGGGGCCGAAATCATAAGTGCGGGCATCGCCGACGACCTGCATGCCGGACTCGATCAATGCGCCGCTGATGTTCTCCTGCACGGCCGCACCGAGATAGCTGAAGACGCCGACCAGGCCCATTGCCGCGCCCGCGACTTTCTTCGGCGCGATGTCGACGGCGAACAGGCCGCCGAGCGAGGTGATGAGCCCGTTCAGGCCGACGCCGAACAGGATGAATGCGATCGTGAGGACGGCGCTGTTCTGCGGCCCGAAGAAGATGAGCCCGAGCCCGAGCAGCTCGACCACGGCGAAAAGGAAGTTCGCCGGAGGCCGCCGTGCGGCGAACCAGCGGTCGGAGACCCAGCCGAAGAGCAGGCAGCCGGCGATCCCTGCCACGGTGCCGATCGCCATGAAGATGCTCGCGGCGGCGAGTTCGTAGCCGCGGTCCTCCTGCAGGTAGAGGATGCCCCAACTCGCAATCGCGTAGCGCGTCACGTACATGGTCGCGCTCGAGAGCGCGAGCACCCAGATCGCGGGGATGCGCAGGATGGAGAGCTGCAGCGTCAGTACCTTCGTCTCGGGCGGCGCGAGCTGGGCGAGATGGTCGTTCTTCCAGTCGGCGACCGGCGGCAGGCCGAGCGTGACCGGCCGGTCCTGCATCAGCGCGTAAATCGCGAGGCCGGCGAGGATGCAGATGATCCCGGGCACCCAGAACCCGGCGCGCCACCCAAGCCAAGCGACAAAGAGCGCGACGACGTAGTACGTCAGCCCTTCGCCCATCGAATGGGCCGTGCTCCAGATTCCGTAAAATCGTCCGCGCTCGCGGTTGCTGAACCAGGCGGTGAGCGAGACGACGCCCGACGGCGCGCCGAATCCCTGGAACCAGCCGTTCAGCGCCCATAGCGCGACGGACACCCAGAGGATCGTCGAGAAACCCATGCCGATGTTGACCAGCGCCGAGGCAATCACCCCGGTCGCGAAGAAAATCTTGATGTTCGCGTGGTCGGCGAGGAAGCCGTTCACCAGCTTGCCGAATGCGTACGAGTAGAAGAGGGCGGACCCGATGAGGCCAAGGTCCTGGGGCGAGAAGATGCCCTCGTCGATCAGCGGCTTCTTGACCACGGAGAGCGCGAGCCGGCAGGTGTAGGCAAGCGCGTATCCGAGGGTGATCGCAATCAGGACGCGGAACCGGTGCCGCCGGTACAGTGAGTCGATGCGCGAAGCGTCGGTGATCGGCACCGCCATCGGGCCCACCGCAAATGCGGCTAGCAGGGACTTCACGTCCCGGCCCGGCTGCCAGGACTGGCGGGTTGAAACAGAATTTCCATTTTGTGTAAACTTAGAACATTCATTTCATTTCGTCCAGCGCGCAAGGAAACCCGATGACTCACCGTGCCTGGCTGATCGCCATGACCGCGGCCCTGGCGGCCTGCTCGGAGCAAGCCCCGGCGCCGAACGCCGAGCCTGCGGTCGCGACTGTCGCCACGGCCAGGGAGACCGCCCCGACCGCCGAGGACGGTGCCAATGGCGTCGCGATCTGGGTCCACCCGGAGGACGCCGCCCGGAGCCTCATCCTGGGTGCGGGCGGCACCGGCGGCCTCGAAGTGTACGGGCTGGACGGCGCCCTGAAGCAACGTGTTTCCGACATCGAGGCCTCGCACGTCATGGTGCGATACGGCTTCGAGATCGGCGACGGCAAGCGGGCGCTCGCGGTCGCGTACGACCCGATGCGCTCGGCGCTCGTGGGTTACACGATCGACGACGGCGGACTCTCCCGCCTGCCGGGCACGCCGATCCTCGCGGACGACGAGCTGACGGGACTGTGTGGATTCACGAGCCCGATCACGGGCCGAGTCTATGCGCTCGGCATTACGGATTCGGGCGACATGCTGCAATGGGAGTTGTTCGCCAAGGGCGGCATGTTGGAAGCCCAGCGAGTCCGCAGCGTCGCACTCGGCAAGGGCTCCGAGTACTGCGTGGTCGACGACGCAGGCGCCACGATGTACTACGGCGACGAGGCGCTCGGCGTGATGTCGCTGCCCGTCGGGCCAGAAACCGACCCGGCTCGCAAGATCGTGGACCTCGCTGCGCCGCGTGGCGGCATCGCGGAGGAAGTCAAAGGCCTCGCACTCGCGACGGGCGCGGACGGAAAGGCGTTCCTGATCGTCTCCGACGTCTCTGCGGAACGCTTTTCCGCCTATGACCTCGACGGCAAGCTCCTCGGCCGCTTCCAAGTCGGCGCGGGCGGCCAGGCCGATGCCGTCGGCGAGAACGAGGGCATCGCGCTCGCCACGATACCGATGGGCGACGCCTTTCCCGAGGGCCTGCTGGCGATCGCCGACCAGGACAACGACGGCGCGCACAGCAACTTCAAGCTGGTGGGCTGGCGCGAAGTGCGCGGCGCGCTTGCGATCCCCGCGAAGGACTTTGCCGATCCGCGCGCGCAGGCTCAGGCGAGCGCGCGCACGGTGGCACCCACGCTCGAGACGCCTGCGGTCGCGACCTGGGGCGATGCCGCCGACGACCCTGCGATCTGGGTGAACCCGCGCGACGCGGCGAAGAGCGCCGTGATCGCGACCGACAAGAACCTCGGGCTCTACGTCTACGACCTCGAGGGCAAGCTGCTGCAGACGCTCACCGACGGGCGCATGAACAACGTGGACCTGCGCGACGGGCTCATGGCCGCCGGCAAGCCGCGCACGCTGGTCGCGGCCAGCAACCGTACCGACAAGAGCATCGCGCTCTACTGGCTCGATCCAGCGACGCGCAAGCTTGCGCGCGCGGGCGACCCGGTGCCGACGGGCTTCGGCGATCCGTACGGCCTCTGCATGTATGCCGACGCGGGCGGCGTCTACGTGTTCGTGAACAACGGCGGCGACGGGCTCTTCCGCCAGTGGCGCATCACGGAAAGCGACGGACGGGCGGTGGCTCAGCAGGTGCGCGAGTTTTCGGTCGGCTCGCAGGCCGAGGGCTGCGCTGCGGACGACGAGACCGGCGCGCTCTACGTCGCCGAAGAGGGCGGCGGCTTCTTCCGTTACTCCGCGAAGCCTGACGGAGGGTCGGAGCGCAGGAAGATCGACCGCGTGGAGGGCCCGAACGGACTCCAGGCCGACATCGAGGGCGTCGAAATCTGGGCGGGCACCGGCGGCACCGGTTTCATCGTGCTGTCGAACCAGGGCGCCGACGACTACGCCGTGTACCGCCGCGAAGGCGACAACGCCTTTGTCGGCATCTTCCACATCGTCGCGGACCCGGACCGCGGGATCGACGGCGTGTCGGAAACGGATGGCCTCGACGTCGTGAGCGCGCCGCTCGGCGCAAAGTTCCCCGACGGGCTCCTGGTCGTCCAGGACGGCCGGAACCTCTCGCCGCGCGAGCGCCAGAACTACAAGTACGTGTCCTGGCGTGACATTGCCGGGGCGCTCGGCATCAGGTAGCGGGAGTCGCCGCGGGCTCGCGCCGCGCCAGCTCCTTCGGGTCCATCTTCGAGCGCCAGGTCGCCGCGCCGTTGCGGAGCTCCGCGGGCGTCAGCGTGAGCGGCGCGTAGACACGGTCGCCGCGCACGTCCCGCAGGGTGAACGTCACCCGAGGCTCCGGCTCCCACGCGAAGTCGAGCAGGCCGAAGTTGACGGTGCGGAAGTAGGGCAGGCGGATCCGGAGCTCCGGTTCGCCATCGAGGAACGAGGTACCCGTGCCCTGCGCGAGCGGCGAGCTCACCAAGTCGTAGAAGTCGTAGCCGCCGCGCTCGGACCAGGGAATCGCGTTCACCTCGCCGTAGTGCGTGTCGCCCGAGATCAGGAACACGCCCTCGATTCGCTCGTCGCGGATGAAGTCGAACAGCGCGTTGCGCTCGGTGATGAACGCGCCCCAGGTGTCACCCGCCGGTCCGTCCTCGGACGACCAGCCGCTGCCGCAGGCGAGAACCTTGAATGGCGCGCGGCTTGCGCGGAGCCGCTCGCGCAGCCATTCGCCCTGGCGCTTGCCGAGGAACGATTTCTCCGGCCCGTCCGGATCGGAGTTCGGCGCGCGGTTGTAGCGGCCGTCCAGCAGGAAGAAGTCCACGCCCCCGTACGCGTACTGGAAGTACACGCCGGGATCGTCCGGCTGCCCATACGACGGGTTCGCCCAGTAGTTCCGGAATGAGGCCAGCGACGCGTCCCGCACCGGACTCGTGCGGTCCGAGTTGTTAAGCCCGAAATCGTGGTCGTCCCAGATCGCGAGTTGCGGGACGCTGCGCATCAGCGGCAGCGTCGAGGCGATGGACCGCTGGCGGCGGTAGTCCTCGGCGAACACCCATTCGGAGGCGGAGTCCGCATAGATGTTGTCGCCGAGCCAGAAGAAGGCGTCCGGTTCCGCCGCGGTGATCGCGCGGAACACGGGCTGTTCCGCATCGAGCTGGTGGCGCGCGCAGGAACCGAAAGCGAGGCGGAAGGGCGTAGCGCCCGCGGGCGCCGTGTGCGTCGCGAAAGGCGTCAGGCGGTAACGGTCCGCGATGCCGTCGACGAGCATTCGGTAGTAATAGCGCGTGCCGGGCGCGAGGCCCTCGACCGTGACACGCGCGGTGAAGTCGCTCGCCGCGCTGGCACGGGCCGGGGCGCTCTTCTGCGTCGTGCCGAAATGCGGATCGGTGGAATACTCGACGACGACGTCGAACTCGCCGCTCGCGCGGCCCCAGAAGACGATTGACTCAGGCGTGACCGCGCCGATCATCGGGCCTTCCATCAGGCGGGGGTAGCCCGGCGCCGCGCCGAAGGCGCGGAAGGGGCGCAGCAGCGTGGCGGCGAGCGCGCTGCCGAGGAATCTGCGGCGGCCGATCGTCGGCATCATGCGAAGGTGTGCGAGTCCGCGAACCGCCGCAGGTTGCGGTAGCCCAGGTTGGCGTATTCGGCGGACGGCGCGACGGCCGGGTCCTGCTCGGCCTCGACGACGAGCCAGCCGGCGTAGCCCGCGCGCGCGATCGGCGCGAGCACCGCGGGATAGTCCACGCAACCGTCGCCGGGCACGGTGAAGACGCCGTCGAGCACGGCGTCGAGGAAGCTCGAGTCGCGGTTGAGGCAGTGCGTGAGCACCGCTCGGCGCACGTCCTTGCAGTGCACGTGCGCGATGCGCGCGACGTGTCGCGCCGCGGTCCGTACCGGATCGCCGCCCGCGAACGTCAGGTGTCCGGTGTCGAGCAGGAGCGACACGGCGTCGTCGCAGGAATCCATCAGCCGGTCCACCTCGTCCTCGGTCTGCACGACCGTGCCCATGTGGTGATGGTAGGCGAGGGCGAGCCCGGAGTCCCGCAGCCTCGAGCCGAGCTCGTCGAGGCGCTCCGCGAACCGCGGCCAGTCGGAGGGCGCGAGCACCGGGCGCTGCGAAAGCCGCGTGTCGCGCTCGCCGTGGATGCAGCGCGTCGTCTCCGCGACCACGACGACGTCGCAGCCGAGAGCTGACAACAGCTCCCGGTGCGGGCGCATGGCCTCGAATTCCTCGGCCGCGTCGCGCCCGAGGAGGTTAGCGCTGTACCAGCCGGAGACCAGAGCGAGCCCGTGCGGCGCCAGCGCGTTCTTGAGCTCGGGCGCCGTGCGCGGGAACTTGCATCCGAGCTCGACGCCCTCGAAGCCCGCAGCGCGCGCCTCGGCGAGGCAGGTCTCGAGGCTCGTTTCGCCGCCGACCTCGGGCAGGTCGTCGATGGTCCACGTGAGCGGGTTGATGCCGATGCGCACGCTCATGCGTCACCGCCGTCGTCGACCGCGCTGCGCCAGGCCTCGCGCGCGGCGCGCACGCGAGCGTCCGCGGACACCTCGGCGACCGGGACGTTCCACCAGGCGCCGCCCGCGGCAGTGCCGCCCTGCGGGTCGGTTTCGATGACGATCACGGTGGTACGGGTGGCGCTGCGCGCCTTCGTGACCGCGGCCTCGAGCGCCGCGACGTCAGCTGCCGGCAATGCGTCCGCGCCGAGCGCGCGCGCGTGCGCCGCGAAGTCGACCGGCGTTTCTACCGGAAACGATTCCTTCCACAGGTTGTTGTGCGTCTCGCCCGCCGTCGCGCGCTGCAGGCGATGGATGCAGCCGAAGCCGCGGTTGTCGCACAGGACGATGAGCAGCGGGTGCCCGCTTGCGACTGAGGTCGCGATCTCGGAATTCATCATGAGGTAGCTGCCGTCCCCGACCAGGACCGCGACCGTGCGGCTGGGGTCCGCCATCTTCACGCCGAGTCCGCCGGCGATCTCATAGCCCATGCAGGAATAGCCGTACTCGACGTGGTAACCCCCCGGCTCGGGGCAGCGCCACAGCTTGTGCAGCTCACCCGGCAGCCCGCCGGCGGCGCAGACGACTGTCGCGCCCTTGCCGAGCGCGCGGTTGACGGCGCCGAGCACCTGCGCGTCGGTCGGAAGGCCCGTGCCCGCGCGCGTTGCGGCGTCCACGGCCGCATTCCACTCTTTCGTGAGCGCGCACGCGCGTTCGACCCAGGCCGGGTTCGCCTTCCAGCCTTCAAGCGCAGGCTCGAGCTCCGCAAGCGTCGCGAGGAGGTCGCCGCGGACTGCGAGACCGCCGCGCTTGATCGCGTCGTGGCGCGCGACGTTGATCGAGACGAGACGGTCGTCGTGGTCGCGAACCAGCTTGCCCGAGCCGGTCGTGAAGTCCTGCAACCGCGTGCCGAGCGCGAGCACGAGGTCGCTCTCCGCGAGCAGTGCGTTCGCGGCGCTCGAGCCGGTGACGCCGATGGCGCCCGAGTTGCAGGGGTGGTCCCAGGCGAGAGCGCCCTTGCCGGCCTGCGTTTCGCCGACCGGGATGCCGTGGCGCGCTGCAAACTCCGCGAGCGCCTGCGCCGACCCGGCATGGTGCACGCCGCCGCCCGCCACGATAAAGGGGCGCCGCGAGTGCTTGAGTCGCTTCGCCGCTGCCGCCAGTCGCTCCAGATCCGGCCGCGGCCGCTCGATGTCGTGCACGCGCTCGTCGAAGAAGTACCCGGGGTAGTCGAAGGCCTCGGCCTGGACATCCTGCGGCAGCGCGAGCGTCGCCGGTCCGCAATCAGCCGGGTCGAGCAGCACCGCGACCGCCTGCGGCAGCGATGCGAGCAGTTGCTCGGGCCTCGTGATGCGGTCCCAGAATCGCGACACGGGCCGCAGGCAATCGTTGGCGGTGACGGTCGGGTCACCGAAATCCTCGACCTGCTGTAGCACGGGGGCCGGCTGGCGACCCGCGAAGGTGTCGCCTGGGAGCAGCAGGACGGGCAAGCGGTTTGCGTGCGCGAGCGCGGCGGCCGTCACGAGGTTGGTGGCGCCCGGCCCCACCGACGTCGTGCAGGCCATCATGCGCCGCCGGCCGTTCGCCTTGGCAAAGGCGATCGCCGCGTGGGCCATCGCCTGTTCGTTGTGGGCGCGGAAAGTCGGCAGTGCCTTGCGGTGGGCCGCGAGCGCCTCGCCGAGGCCTGCGACGTTGCCATGGCCGAAGATCGCGAACACGCCGTGGAAGAGCGGCCGATCACCGCCGGACGTGCGGATCTTCTGGGCGGCAAGATGCCGCACCAGGGCCTGCGCCATCGTCAGCCGGATCGTCTTCATGGGCGCCTCACGCGGCTGCCGCAGCCGGGCGGCAACGGCGCCAGGCATCGAGCATGCGCGTGTAACTCGCTCCGATGCGCGCGACGGCGGTTGAATCGTCGATGCTCCCCGCGAACCAGTCGCGCGCCGGCGCACCGAAAATAGTGCGCCCGATAGCAAAGCCGCGGCATACGGGATGCCGCGCGGCCACCTCGAATGACTGTGCGACCTGGTCCTCGCTGGCATCGAGGCCGAGCAGCAGCGCACCGTGGCACAGCGGGTCGCTCGCTGCCACGACGTCAGTGATTTCGCGCCACGCCTCGGCAGGCTGCGACTCGAGCTTCCACCACGCGGGGCGGATGCCGAGGTGATAGAAGCGCTTCATCACGGCCGCCGTGGTGCCAGAGGCGACCGTGCGGCCGGGACCAGAGCAGATGACCTCGACGAGCAGCTCCCGCTCCAGCGATTCGGTCGCGTGGGCGAGCTCCGCGAGGCGCGCTTCCTGTGCAAGGCGAAGCTCGATGGAATCCGCGGGGTGGTAGTTCACCAGGCACTTGACCACGTGGTGTTGCGGCCAGTGCATCAGTTCGAGCCCGATGCCGCCCGTCGCTTCGAACTCGAGCGGGCGCGAGGCGGGCAGCTCGACGGGCCGCCCGATCCAGGCTCCGCTCGCGTTCAGGCGTGCGAGTGCCTTGCCGCCGTGGCGGCTGTCGACGATGGCGCCGAGGCTCGCGCCGGGACGATGCGCAGTGGCAACCGCCAGCACGGCCTCCGCAATCAGTGCCTTGAAGTCCGCGATCCGCGCGTAGTCGGCGCCGCTCGCGGCCGCGAGCTGTTCGACCTGGCGGCGATGGTCGAATGCGAGGATGCAGAGGTCGCTGGCCTGCCGACGCGCGGTCGTTGCACGGTGCAGCGCGCCGATGCGCGCATCCAGGTCCGGCCTTGCTGGCGGCGCGGCACGGCCGAGGAATTCCTCGAGCTCGGCGCGCGTGGGCATGGCCGGCGTGCAGCCGTGTCGGGTGACGACGATCGCGCCGGCGGCGTTGCCGCGCCTGCCGCAGTGCGCGGCCGGCAGGCCTTCGATCCATCCGCTCAGGTAGCCGGAAAGGAAGGCATCGCCGGCGCCGAGGACGTTCAGCACCTCGACCGGGAAGCCGCCGACGACGAGTCCCTGGTCGACGCTGTCCGGGATCGGCCCCTCGAACACGACGCAACCGGCGACGCCGCGCTTCATGACGATCGCTGCGGCGGTGCGCGCGCGGATCGCCTGCAGGGCTTCGAGTGCGCTCGCGCCGCCGCCGGCGACGCGGATCTCTTCTTCCGTGCCGACGACGAGGTCGCAGTCGGGCAGGAAGGCCTGCATTTGCCGCGTCACCTCGGCCGAGCCCTTCTCGCGGTCGGCCCCGCCGCCGTGGCCGGCGAGACCCCAGAGTACGGGCCGGTAGTCGATGTCGAGGACGACCCTGAGGCCGTGCTGCTTCGCGAGCGCGACGGCGCGCCGGGACGCCGCGCGCACGGCATCGGTCGACAGGTGCGTGCCGGTGACGGCGAGCGCCTTGGCCGTCGCAAAGGGCGCCGCATCCACGTCGCCCGCCTCGAGGCCCATGTCGGCGCAGTTTTCGCGGTAGAAGATGTGCGGGAAGCTCTCGGCGCTCTCGATCCCGAGCAGCACGAGGCCGGTGAGGCGCCGTGGGTCGGTGCGGACCGCGGACACGTCTACGCCCTCGCGGGCCAGCGCATCGCGCACGAAACGGCCCATGTGCTCGTCGCCGACGCGGGTCAGCATCGCGACCCTGAGTCCGAGCCGTGACAGCCCGACGGCAACGTTGCCGGACGAGCCGCCGAGGTACTTGGCAAAGTGCTGCGCGTCCTCGAGGCGGGCGCCGCGCTCGAGACCGTAGAGATCGACCGCGGCGCGGCCGAGGCAGATGAAGTCGACGCTGCGCGCTACCTGTCTCACGCGCGCGGCTTGCCGTCTTTCGCGGGGGGCGGCGGCGGTTCCCAGATCTTCGCGCCGGGCTTCATCGTCCACGCGTGTTCGGCCGTGAACTCCGGGACGTCGTAGGGCTGCCCGGGCAGGTGGCGGATCACCCAGGCGTAGTACATGCCGTAACCGGGCGCGGCGACCTGCGCGTGGTCGTTGCCGGCCCGGATCCGGATGGTGTCGAACTG
>DATMEC010000245.1:0-7429 GCA_035557125.1 Steroidobacteraceae bacterium | reverse complement strand
GTGCCGAGTCCCTGGCCGCGCCGGCGCGGCGAAACCCCAACGCGGCCAAAATGACAGCGGCCGGCGCGGAGATAGCATTGGCCGAAGGCGGCCACCGAACCGCTCTCGGCGATGAGCGCGAAGCTGTCGATGCTGTCGACCTTCGTGTCCTCGCGAAAGGTTGCCGCCGTGTAGGGAAAACGGAAATCCGGCCCGCCCCAGGTCCGCAGCGCCTCGGCGTCGGTGAACCAGGACATGAGCTCCGTGACCTGCGCCGGATCGCAGCGCTGGAACTTGGGGCCGGACATCGGGCGATCTTAACGCCGTTGCGGGCGCCGCGCGGCCGCGCGGTCAGGAGTCCTTGTCGGCGGGCGGCTGCATGTACTCGCCGAAGTTCGCGACGAAGTCGTCGAGGTTCTTCACGAGCATCTTTCGGTACTGCGCGACGAAATATTCGATGGTCTCGCCGTAAGCGCCCTTCAGGTCCTTGGCGGATTCCCGGTTGGTGGCGCTGAGCCAGGCGTTGAAGCGAGCGCAGGCGTACATCATCGACGCGCTGACCTGGCCCTCGGAAACGCCGCTCAGCTGCTCGTTCGCGATGCGCAGGTGCTCGTGCGCGCGGTCAAGGAATTCATGATCGGCATCCTGCGACAAGACGGGCTCCGTGGCGCGGCTCAGGGGGCGCCAAGAATACCAGCCTTTTCAAAGCTTTCCAGCGGAAATCTGTCGCAGTTTGACTACTTCGCGCGACTGCTGTGAAAGAAGCTGATGAGCCAGCGTCCTTCTTGCCTGCGAAGAAATGCGGATTCGAGCCAAGTCACCGCCGTTCGCTTACCCGCCGGATCCTGAACGAAGCCATTGTTCACGTAGGACGCGAAGGCCGTCTCGCCGTCCAGGCGGACATCCGGCTCCTGAAGGCTCCACTCGTAAACCCAGCCCTTGGCGTGCTGCTCCTTCATGAGCCTCATCAGCTCGTCGCCCGTGAACCTTGCCCCCGCGTCGAAGGAATCAAACTCCGGTGCGACAACCGAGCGGAACTTGTCCAGGTCGTCCTCGCGCGCGGCTTCGAACATCGTAGTCAGGGCCTGGCGAATCCCGGTGCGGTCCGCATCGGATGCCCAGGCAACGATTGGCACCGCCACGGCAAGCAGTGTCGTGACGAGTGACGCCGCGAGTCGTGACTTGACCACCTTGAGATCTCGAGGCTTTGGCCGACATTGGGCCGCAGTATCGCGTTATCGACTCGACTCGATCTTTCCGAGCAACCATTGCAGGCCCGCCAGGTGCTGCTGGTCGTGGCTGCACAGGAAATGGACAAGTCCGCGGAGCGTCACCGGGCCGTAGCCTTCGAAGACGGCCGTCCGTTCGAACTGCGCGGGCGTCAGCCGCTCGAGGAGGGACATCGTCTTCGCCCGCGCCGAGCGAAATTCCGCCAGTGCCTGCGCGACGTTGGACTCGCCATAGCGGGGGTCGCGGGCGAGGGCCTCGGTGTCGATGGCCGGCAGAAACGGGTTCTCTTCCGTGAGCGTGCGCTCGAAGCGATCGTGATAACCCTCGATCTCGATGTCGCGCACGTGACAGACCTGTTCGATCGCCGTGAGCGCCTCGCTCGGCACGCCGTCCCAGCAGGACGGAGCCCAGTGCTTGAGCGTGGCCGGGATCAGCGCGTAGTGCGCCTCCAGCTGGTCCGGAAACGCGCGCAGGGCGACGAAGGTCGCGTCGTTCATGGCCTCTGCACGCTCGCAGCGAAGTCGACTGCAATTGGGTCATGGCGCGCCGGGTCATAGCCGTCCGCGCAGTTCGCGTGCGCGACGCCGCCAAAGCGCATCCCGAAGTACTCGAAGTTGTCGCGGAACGCGCCGAGGAACGACGGCGGCGCCTCGTCGTAGATCGAGGTACAGACGACATACGCCGTCTTCCCGCGCAGCCGTCGGGCCTCGTCCTTGAGTTCGGGCAGGTCCAGGAAGTCCGTGATCCGGTCAAAGAACGCCTTCATCGGCGGCGCGACCGCATAACAGTAGACCGGCGTGGCAAAGATCAGACGGTCGAACTCGAGCATGCGCCGCATCAGCGGCTCGAAATCATCGTCGCGGTGGCGGTGCTCATAATCGTACGGCGCGATTTCCAAGGCGCCGAGGTCGATGACTTCGATGCCGAGCTCTCCAGCGATCCGGTCCATCAGTGTGCCGGTGTTGCCGTGACGGCGGGCGCTGGCGAATAGGGCTATTGAGGTCGTCAAGACGGCGTCGCGACCTTCAACCCGATGATTCCAGCAATCACCAGCCCAATGCTGGCGAGCCGCAGTGCGTTCGCGGGCTCCTTGAAAAGGATGATGCCGAGGATCACCGTGCCGACCGCGCCGACGCCGACCCAGACGCTATACGCGGTGCCGACCGGCAGCGTCTTCATGGCGATGCCGAGCAGCCAGACGCTGATGACCATGGCGGCGATCGTGCCGGCCGTCGGCAGCGGCCGCGTGAGGCCATCCGTGTACTTGAGGCCGATCGCCCAGCCGATCTCGAACAACCCGGCGACGATGAGAAGGATCCAGGCCATGTGCCCTCCTTGTTGCGATCAGCGCAGCCCCTCGGCGGCGTCCATCAACCAGTCGTAGAGCCAACGCGCCGACGCGCGTTCCACCACGCACTCGAACCGGTCCGGCGTCGCGCGCCGGATCACGACGGGCAACTGCGCAAGCCGCGTGCGAGTGCAGGCCTGGGGACCGAACGCACCGACGGACAGGTCGAGCCCGCAGCCGCGCGCAAGCAGCGCCTGCGCGTCAGAGCCCTCGATCCACAGCGTCACGAGCGAGTCCGAAACGTCCGTCACCGCGTACAAGCGCCGGCCACAGCCGCTGCGGACCGCGGGGATGATCTCGGGCGTCTCGTGAAGCGCGGACATGAGCAGCCAGGTGTCCGGCGCGATGCGGCAGATGACGGGATCGTCCCCGCTCCAGGTGTTGGCTGCGGTCGGCATCGGCCGGCCGGCGATCTTGAGCGAGTTGACCGTCTTCTGCGAGCGCGCGGCGAGCTGCAGCCGCACGATCGCGCGCGCCGGCAGCACCGAGATCCGGAGCGCATCGGAGAATACCTGCCCGCCGGCCACGAGGCCCGACTGCGCGACGAGGCTCGTGATGGGCTCAGGCATTGAGACGCTTGCCTTCCGGGTCCAGGAACGTCGGCGACACGATGGTCGCCTCGGAGCGGCGGTCAAGGTCGTGAACCGTGACTTTCTCGCCGTGTCGCGCGCGACCGCCGCGCAGGAGCGCGAGCGCTACCGTCTTGGCGAGCGCGGGCGAATGCGACGCTGAGGTGATCCATCCATCGGTGCCCTCGGTCGTGCCCGCAAGGCGCAGGTGCGCGCCGGGCACGAGCACGTTCGCGTCGGCGTCGGTCAGGCCGACGAGCTGGAGACGGTCGGCACGCTGGTTGTCGGGCCGCGCGAGCGAGCGTTTGCCGATGAAGTCCGTCTTTCGCTTTGCCGCGACGGCGCCCCAGCCGACGTCGGCGGGCGCTGTCGTGCCGTCGGTGTCGACGCCGACGTGCAGGTATCCCTTCTCGAGCCGCAGCAGGAGCACGGTCTCGACACCGTATGGCGTGATGCCGAAATCGGCGCCGGCCTTCAGGATCTCGGTCCAGAGCGCGGCGCCGTAGCGCGCCGGCACGTTGATCTCGTAACCGAGCTCGCCGGAGAAGCTGACCCGATACAGCCGCGCGGCGACGCCGGCGAAGCGGCCTTCGCGCAGGCTCATGTGCGGCATCGAGCGCCAGTCGAAGGCGATGTCCGTGCGGAACCGTGCGAGTAGCTGCCGCGCGCGCGGGCCGGCGATGGCGAACGTGGCCCACTGCATCGTCACCGGCGTGACGAAAACCTGCAGGTCCGGCCATTCGCACTGGCGCCATTCCTCGAGCCAGGCCGCGACGCGGGAAGCCCCACCGCTCGTGGTCGTGACCACGAAGTGCTCGCGGCCGAGCCGGCCGACCGTGCCGTCGTCGATGACGACGCCGTTCTCGTTGAGCATCAGCCCATAGCGGACGCGGCCATCCTCCAGCTTCGCGACGTTGTTGACGTAGAAGCGGTCGAGGAACTTCGCCGCGTCGGGGCCGGCGACCTCGATCTTGCCGAGGGGCGAGGCGTCGAAAACGCCGACGCCCGCGCGCACCGCCGCGGCCTCGCGTTGCACGGCCTGCGCGGGGGTCTCGCCCTTGCGCGGATAGCAGGCCGGGCGCATCCAGCCCCCGGCCTCCCACCAGTGCGCGCCGAGCGCCTCGTGCTCTGCGTGCGCGGGCAGGAGCCGTCGCGGTGCGTAGCGCGCGCCGAGTTGTCGCCCGGCGAGCGCGCCGAGCGTGACCGGCGTGTACGGCGGGCGGAACGTCGTCGTGCCAACCTCGGCCGGGCTCTTTGCGGTCATCTCCGCGACCGCGAGGAGCGCATTGAGGTTCGAGGTCTTGCCCTGGTCGGTCGCCATGCCGCAGGTCGTGTAGCGCTTCAGGTGCTCGATGTGCTCGTAGCCCTCCGCGAGCGCGACCTCGGCGTCGGCCATGGTGACGTCGTGCAGCAAGTCGAGCCACTGGCGCCCGCTCTCTGCCAGCGGGCGCGGGGGCACGCCGGCCTCGGGCGCGAGCGGCGCCTCCTGCACGATAGGCCGCGCGACCATCAGCTCGTCCGGGCGGCCCGCGTGGGCGAGCACCTTGTGTACCGCGTCGATTGCTTCGACGAAGCTCGCCTCGAGCGATGTGCAGCCGTTCAGCGAGCCGATCGCCTGCAGCGGCGGCTGCGATCCACGCGGGCGGAAACTGCGGCGGCTGTCGTCGAAGTCGATCGGCGCCCGTGCGTGCGACCAGAGATGCACGGCGGGTTGCCAGCCGCCGGAGACGCCGAGCGCGTCACAGGCGACCTGCTCGCCGCTGTCGAGTACGATGCGCTCGAGGCGCCTGCGCCCGAGCGCTTTCACGACGCTCGCCCCCGCGCGGACTTCGACGCCCTGGGCCTGCAGCCACTTGGCGAGGTCGGCTGGCGCCTCGACGCGGCAGTCGAGCACGAGCTTGACCGGCGCGCCGGCCGCCACGAGGTCGAGGGCGGCAAGATAGGCGGAATCGTTGTTGGTCGCGAGCACGATGCGCTTGCCGACGGAGATGCCGTAGCGGTTCGCGTACTGGCGCGCGGCGCCGGCGAGCAGGATGCCGGGCAGGTCGTTCTGCGCGAACAGGAGCGGCTGCTCGATCGCGCCAGTCGCGAGCAGAGTCTGCTTCGCGTGCACGCGCCAGTAGCGCTGGCGCACGGCAGCCGGCTTGCTGCCGAGGTCGAGTCGCTGCACGAGCCCCGCCATGCCGTGGTCGTAGAGGCCGAAGCAGGTGGTCGCGGTCAGGAGCTTGACGCTGCGCGAGGCGGCGAGCTCGCCCAGCAGGCTCGCGAACCAGACCGTGACCGGTGCGTCGTTGATGAGCGTGTTGGTGGCGAGCAGACGGCCGCCGCACTCGAAGTCCTGTTCGGCGAGGATCACGGAAAGGCCGGAACGCGAGGCGACCTGCGCGGCGAGGAGGCCGGACGGCCCGCCGCCGACGATCAACAGGTCGCAGTGCGCGTTCGTCGCGTCGTAGCGCGCGGGATCCGGTTCGCGCGGCGGCTTCGCGATGCCGGCGGTGCGGCGGACCCAGCGTTCCCAGAAATCCCAGGACGGCCACTTGAACGTCTTGTGGTAGAACGCCGCGTGCCAGAGGCCCGCGGTGCGGTCGAGCGAGCGCGCGAGGTCGAAGCGGACGCTGGGCCAGGCGTTCTGCGCGCGCACCTCGAGGCCTTGCCGCACCGGGATCATCGTCGCTCGCGCGGACGGCTCGAGCAGCGCCCCGCGACCGAGTGTCACGAGTGCGTTCGGCTCCTCGGGCCCGATCGTGAACACGCCGCGCGGCCTGTGCAGCTTCATGCCGCGGCCGACGATCGCGACGTCGTTTGCGAGGAGCGCCGAGGCGACCGTGTCGCCGGCGAAGGCGGGAAGCTTGCGCCCGTTCCAGCGGAAGTGGATCGGCTGCGAACGATCGACGTGGCCACCCTTGTCGAGGCGGTAGCCCATCAGTGCGCGACGCCGGACGCGGCGCCCTCGTCGATCAGCGCGCCGGTCGCGAAGCGGTCGAGGCCGAAGCCGTGGATCAGCTCGTGCGGGCGGTCGTTGGCAAGGGTCCACGCCATGGTCTCGCCGCCCGCGGGAATCGCCTTGTAGCCGCCGGTGCCCCAGCCTCCGCTGATGTAAAGCCCGGCGACCGGTGTCGGCCCCATGATAGGGCTGGTGTCGGGCGTGATGTCCACGGTGCCGGCCCACTGGCGCATGACGCGCAGGCGGCTGAGGCACGGGAAAAGCTCGACCGCGGCCTGCGCGTTCGCCTCGAGCACCGGCAGGCCGCCGCGCTGCGCGTACGAGCTGAAGACGTCGGCGGCGCCTCCGATCACGACCTCGCCGCGGCCGGTCTGGCTGACGTACATGTGGATTGCCGCGGAGACGAGCACCGTGTCGATGAGTGGCTTCACCGGCTCGGTGACCATCGCCTGCAATGCCGTGCTGTGGATTGGCAGCCTGAGGCCGGCCTTCTGCGCGAGCACGCTCGAATGGCCGGCGACCGCCATGAGCACGCGCGGCGCGGCGACGGGCCCCTGCGACGTCTCGACGCCGAGCACGCGGCCGTCCAGGATCCTGAATCCGGTGACTTCGCAGCCCTGCACGATGTCGACACCGAGCTTGCCCGCTGCGCGCGCAAAGCCCCAGACGACCGCGTCGTGCCGGGCGAAGCCTCCGCGCCACTGCACGGCGGCGCCTTCGACCGGATATCGGCTGCCGAGGTTGAGCATCGGCTCGATCCGCGCGAGCTCGCGCGCCGTGACGATCTCGGCGTCGACCCCGTTCAGCCGGATCGCATTGACGCTGCGGCGCAGGAGCTCCATCTCGTGCGGGCTGTGCGCGAGCGAGACCTTGCCGCGCTGGCTCAGCATGATGTTGTAGTTGAGCTCGCGGGACAGGCCTTCGTAGAGTTTCAGCGAGCGCTCGAAGAACCGGGAACTTGCGAGGTGGAAGTAGTCCGAGCGCACGACCTGGGTGTTGCGCCCGGAGTTGCCCTGGCCGATCGCGCCGCGCTCGAGCACGGCGACATTCCTCATGCCGTGCTCCCGGGCGAGGAAATAAGCCGTGGCGAGCCCGTGCCCGCCGCCGCCGATGATCACGGCGTCGTACGATTTCTTGAGCGTCGGCCGCTGCAGCACGCGCGGCCACGGCTTGCGGCCGTTGACCGCGTGGCGGGCCAGGGCGAAGAATGAATAGCTCTCGCTCATGGGAATCGTGGAATCATAGTGCATGCTCAGGATCGAATGCCCCTGGTGCGGAGTCCGCGACGAGCCGGAGTTCACCTACGGCGGCGAGCCGCAGGTCGCGCGGCCGCCTGCGGGCGCGGGCGACGAGGAGTGG
>DATMEC010000244.1:0-2687 GCA_035557125.1 Steroidobacteraceae bacterium | reverse complement strand
GGTGCAGGAAGACCTCGCCGGGTATGTCCTCCTCAAGGCTGACGTGACCGCGAACAACGAAGCGGACCAAGCCCTGTTCCGCCGCTTCGGCGTCTACGGCCCGCCCACCACGGCTTTCTTCGGCACCCACGGCCGCGAATGCCGGCCGTTTCGGCTTGTCGGCTTCGTCAAGGCGGAAGACTTCCGTTCGCATCTCGCGCGCTTCGCGCGAGAATGCTGACGATGGGACAAGCCGGACGCTGGATCCTCGCCTTCCTCCTCGCGCTGGGCGCCGGCTTCGGCGCGTATTGGCTTGCGAGCCGCGGCGAACCGGCACCTGAGATGGCCGTTCCACCGCAGGTGGCGGCTCCTCCGTCCACCCCGGCAGCGGTCATCCCCGAGCGGCGGCCCGAGATAACCCTGGCCGACCGTCATGGCAAGCCGCGCGCCCTGTCGGAGTGGAACGGCAAGCCGCAGGTGATCAATTTCTGGGCAACGTGGTGCGCACCCTGCAGGCGCGAGATCCCGATGCTGAATGCACTCGCGAAAGACGGCGCGTGGCCGGAGATCGCCCTTATCGGCATCGCCATCGACTTTCGGGAAGACGTGCTGAGCTACCTCGAGTCGACGCCGATCGACTACACCGTCCTGATCGGCGAGCAGGATGGCCTCGATGCGGCACGCGCCTTCGGCGTCGAGTCGCTCGGCCTGCCCTTCACCGCGTTCGTGGACGCGTCCGGCCGCATCGTCACGATCCATGTGGGTGAGTTGCACCGCCCTCAGGCGGACGCCATCCTGTCCATTGTCCGCGAGGTCGATGCCGGCCAGATCGACCTCAAGACCGCACAGGCTCGGATCAAGGCCGAAGTCCCCAGAATCAGCTAGATCGGCGCCAGATGGGCGCCGTTCGACCCCTTATCGGCGCTTTTTCTGGACAATTCGCCGAATGTCCGGTTGAATGCGGCGCGTGCCTCAAATCCTGCTCATCAATGGGCCCAACCTGAACCTACTCGGCCGCCGCGAACCCGGCTGGTACGGCGACGTGACGCTTCCCGCCATCGAGGAGCGGCTGCGGACGGCCGCTTTGCGGCGGGGCGCGACCCTCGAGAGCTTCCAGACCAACGCCGAGCACGAGCTGGTCGACCGGGTCCAGGCGCTTGCAGCCGCACCCGTTGACTTCGTCATCCTCAATCCGGGCGCCTTCACTCACACCAGCATTGCGCTTCGCGATGCCTTGCTGGCGGTCGGCGTGCCTTTCATCGAAGTGCATCTGTCCAACGTGCACGCGCGGGAACCCTTCCGCCAGCATTCGTATTTTTCGGACATCGCGGCGGGCAGCATCGTCGGCCTCGGAGCGCAGGGCTATGAACTCGCGCTCCAGGCGGCGCTCGACCGCCTCGAAGGTCCTCCCAGGGGAAAGTAATGGATATCCGCAAGATCAAGAAACTCATCGAGCTGCTCGAGGAATCGGGACTGGCCGAGATCGAGATCACCGAGGGCGAGGAGTCGGTCCGCATCGCGCGGAACACCCAGACCGTGCCGGTCGTGACCCAGTACGCCGCCGCGCCGGCTCTGGCAGCGCCAGTCGGCGCCGCGCCCGCCCCGGCAGCCGCCCCGGCCGCAGCGGCCGCCGCGCCGGCCCCGGCCGCCCGCGACGAAAACCTCGTGACCGCGCCCATGGTCGGCACGTTCTATGCCTCGCCCGCCCCGGGCGCGAAGTCGTTCGTCGAGGTGGGCCAGGAAGTCCGCGTCGGCCAGGTGCTCTGCATCATCGAGGCCATGAAGATGATGAACCAGATCGAGAGCGAGCGCGCCGGCAAGGTCGTCGCGGTGCTCGCCAAGAACGGCGAACCGGTCGAATTCGGCCAGCCCCTGTTCGCGATCGAGTAAGCGGGATGCTGGACAAGATCGTCATCGCCAACCGCGGCGAGATCGCGCTGCGCATCCTGCGCGCCTGCCGTGAGCTCGGCATCAAGACGGTCGCCGTCCATTCGACTGCCGACCAGAACCTGAAGCACGTCCTGCTCGCCGACGAGACGGTCTGCATCGGGCCGCCCAATTCGCGCGAAAGCTACCTGAACATGCCCGCCATCATCAGCGCGGCCGAGGTCACGGATGCGGTCGGCATCCACCCGGGCTACGGCTTCCTGTCCGAGAACGCGGACTTTGCCGAGCGTGTCGAGAACAGCGGCTTCGTCTTCGTCGGCCCGAAGAGCGAGACCATCCGCCAGATGGGCGACAAGGTCTCGGCCATCCGCGTCATGAAGGAGCACGGCGTGCCCTGCGTGCCGGGCTCGGACGGCCCGCTGCCCGAGGACCACGACGAATGCTTCCGGATCGCGCGGGCCATCGGCTATCCGGTGATCATCAAGGCCTCCGGCGGTGGCGGCGGGCGCGGCATGCGCGTCGTGCACAGCGACGCGACGCTCGTGAACGCGATCAACGTCGCGAAGACCGAGGCGGCCGCGGCCTTTGGCAACGACACGGTCTACATGGAGAAATTCCTCGAGAAGCCGCGGCACATCGAGTTCCAGGTGCTCGGCGACAGCTACGGCAGCGTCGTCTGCCTTGGCGAGCGCGACTGCTCGCTCCAGCGCCGGCGCCAGAAGATCATCGAGGAGTCGCCCGCGCCGGGCATCACCGCAAAGCAGCGCGCCGAAATGACCGAGCGCCTGGTCAATGCCTGCACGGCCGTCGGCTACCGCAGC
>DATMEC010000243.1:0-6048 GCA_035557125.1 Steroidobacteraceae bacterium | reverse complement strand
CGTGCTGATGGGCCACCTGTCGCCCCTCGACGGCATCGGCCCCGAACAGCTCGGCTTCGACCGGCTCGAGGCCCTGCTCGACGAAGGCGAGGTGCGCGAGGTCATCCTCGCGACCAACCCGACCGTGGAGGGCGAGGCGACGGCGCATTTCATCGGCGAGCTGGTCGCGCGCCGCGGGATCCGCGCGACGCGCATCGCCCACGGCGTTCCGGTCGGCGGCGAGCTCGAGTACGTGGACGGTGGCACGCTCGCGCACGCGCTCGCGGGACGCCAGGTCATCGCCTGACGCGGGAAGCCGCGCGCGCGGCCATCTCCTCGGCAAGCGCAAGCAGCCGGCGATAGCTTTCCAGGCGGCGCGGCGCGATGGCACCGGCGGTTGCGACCGCGCAGCCCGGTTCGCTGCGGTGCAGGCAATCGCGGAACCGGCAATCGGTGGCCGCCGCCGCAATTTCGCGGAAGCCGCCCGCGACATCGCGTGGCGGCGGCAGCGGCGGCGCGAAGTCGCGCACGCCGGGCGAGTCGATCAACTCTCCGCCGGAAGGCAGTTCGTAGAGCGCGGACGTCGTCGTGGTGTGGCGGCCGCTCTCGCTCGCGCGGGTGATCTCCGCGACGGCTGCCTCGACCCCCGGAACGAGCGCGTTCGTCAGCGAACTCTTGCCCACGCCCGACTGCCCGACCAGGACGTTGGTTCCGCCTGCGAGGCGCTCGCGGAGCCCGCTCACGCCGTCCGCGAGCCGCTTGCTGGCGCGAACGACGGCGTAGCCGATGCGCAAGTAATCCGCGAGCACCGCCTCGAGCCGGGCGTCGCCGTCGGGGAGGTCGCATTTGTTCGCGACGACGCAGGCCCTGAGCCCGTTCCATTCCGCCGCCGCGAGATACCTGTCACACAGACCGAAATCCGGCGTCGGCACGGGTGCGAGCACCGCGACGATCTGAGTCAGGTTGGCGGCGACGGGTTCGGCAACCCCGCGCGCGTCGATTCGGGCCAGCACGTTCCGCCGCGGCAGAACTTCGACGAGGATGCCCGCTCCGCCCTCGGTCGTCGCCGGCGACCAGTGCACGCGGTCCCCGCAAACGACGGCCAGCCGCCGGCCTTGGAGCCGGCAGTGCACCCGGTGCCCGGCCTCGTCCACGACCGTCGCGTCGCGACCGTGGCTCGCCACGACACGGCCTGCGACGACGTGCGTCCCACGCGGCGGCTCGCCGGGGCGGCCGGCCTTCTTCACGCGAGCCGTTCCGGCGCGAGCCGCGCGATGCGGGCGAGCGCCGGCGGATGGGAGGCGTGGAACGCCGTGTAAATCGGATCCGGCGTGAGGGTCGAGGCGTTGTCGCGGTGCAGCTTCACCAGGGCATCCGCGAGCGCAGCCGCGTCGGCGTGCCTTGCGGCGAACCGGTCGGCCGCGAATTCGTGACGGCGCGAGAGGAGCGCAGCGAGCGGCCGCAGGCCGAACAGGAACGCGGGCGCGGCGACCCCGAACAGGAGCAGCAGCGTGTGCGGGCCTCCCGCATCGACGCCGAGAGATTCCTGGAACCAGGGCTCCCGGCCGAGCCAGGCGAGCAGGGCGAAGCCCGCGAACGCTCCCGCGAGCGAGAGCGCGAGCCGGAGCGCCACGTGCCGGAGCCGGTAGTGGCCGAGCTCGTGCGCGAGCACCGCTTGCACCTCCCCGGGCGCGAGCGCGGCAACAAGCGTGTCGAAGAACACGATGCGCTTGTTGCGACCGAGCCCGGTGAAGTAGGCATTGCCGTGCGTGCTGCGGCGCGAGCCGTCCATGACGTAGACGCCGCGCGGCTCGAACCCGCAGCGGCGCGCGAGCGCCTCGACGGAGTCGCGCAGCGCACCCGCCTCGAGTTCGCGAAAGCGGTTGAAGAGCGGGGCAACGAAGCGCGGCCACGCCCAGCCGACGAAGACCGAGAACGCGGCCCAGGCGGCGAATGCGTACAGCCACCAGGCGGGGCCGGTGCGTGCCATGAGCCACAAGAACAGCGCGGCGAGCGGGAGCAGGAGCATTGCGCCGACTGCGAGGCCCTTGAGCGCGTCCGCCGCGAACAGCGCGGGCGTCGTGCGATTGAAGCCGAAGCGCCCCTCGATGCGGAACGTGCGCCAGGCGTCGAACGGCAGCCCCACGAGAGAGGTGACGAGGCCGAACGCCGCAATCGTCGCGACCTGCTGCGCAGGTGTCGGAAGGCCGAGCCGCGCCGTCGCCGCGTCGATCGCCTCGATGCCGCCACCGACAGTCAGGGCGAGCGCGAGCGCCGAGGCCATGATGCGTTCGGCGATCGCGAAGCGGGCCTTGGCGACCGTGTAGTCGGCGGCGCGGGCGTGGTCTGCGGGCGCGATCACCGCCGCGAACGCAGGCGGCACGCGATCGCGATGCGCACGCACGGCGCGGACCTGGCGCGCGAGCAGCCACCGCTCGATGGCGAGCGAGGCCAAGAGCGCGAGGATGAAAAGGAGCGTGAAGGAATGCATGGCGTGCGGGCGAGGGGCACTCTAGCCTCTGGTAAGATCAGCGGCAACATGACACAGGATGACCGGCTGATCTGGATCGACCTCGAGATGACCGGTCTCGTTCCCGAGCGCGACCGGATCATCGAAATTGCGACGGTCGTGACCGACGCCGACCTTGGCGTGATCGCGGAGGGCCCGGTCATCGCCGTGCGCCAGACGGAGGCGACGCTCGCCGCGATGGACGAGTGGAACACGCGTACGCACACCGCGACCGGCCTCGCCGCGCGCGTGCTCGCGAGCCCGAACGACGAGGCCGCGGCCGAGCGTGCCACGCTGCAGTTCCTCGCGGCTCACGTCGGCGCAAACCGCTCGCCGATGTGCGGCAACAGCGTCTGCCAGGACCGGCGCTTCCTCGCGCGCTGGATGCCGGAACTCGAGCGCTGGTTCCACTACCGCAACCTGGATGTCAGCACGGTCAAGGAGCTGGCGCGCCGCTGGGCGCCGGAGGTGGCGGCCAGTGTCGCCAAGGAATCGCGGCACACGGCGCTCGCGGACGTGCACGAGTCCATCGCCGAGCTCCGCCACTACCGGGCGCAGCTCCTGAAGCCGCCGTGGAACGAGCCGCAGGCCTGAGCGGCCGGGCGCGCCTCTGGCACGCCGGAGCCTGCCATTGCGGCCGCGTGCGCATCGAGGTCCTCGCGCCGCGCGACCTCGAGCTCCTCGAATGCAACTGCTCGATGTGCGCGCGCTCGGCTTACCTGCACCTGATCGTCGACGCCGCAGGGTTCCGCCTGCTGGCGGGCGGGGGCGACCTCACCGAGTACCGCTTCGGCACCGGCGTCGCCAGGCACCGCTATTGCCGCCATTGCGGCGTGAAGCCGTTTTACGTCCCGCGCTCCCACCCCGACGGCTTCAGCGTCAACGCCCGCTGCCTCGACCCGGCGACAATCGACTCGACGACGATCCGGCCGTTCGACGGGCAGAACTGGGACGCGGCGCGGAGGGAACTCGACGTGCGCTAGCGGGCTGGGCGGGGTCCCGAGCGAGTGAGTGTCCGATCTTCCGAACGAGCGAGGGACCCCGCCCAGCCCGCAGGCACGCGTCGTTATGGCTTCGAGCCGTTGGCCAGATACAGCCACGTCTCGACGACCGTATCGGGATTGAGCGACAGCGAGTCGATGCCCTGGTCGACGAGCCAGCGCGCGAGGTCCGGGTGGTCGGACGGGCCCTGTCCGCAGATGCCGATGTACTTGCCGGACTCCTTGCAGGCCTTGATGGCCATTGCGAGGAGCGCCTTGACGGCGGGGTCGCGCTCGTCGAAGAGCGGGGCGACGATGGCCGAGTCGCGGTCGATCCCGAGGGTCAGCTGGGTCATGTCGTTCGACCCGATCGACATGCCGTCGAAATGCTCGAGGAACTCGTGCGCCAGGAGCGCGTTGGTCGGCAGCTCGCACATCATGATTAGCTTGAGGCCGTTCCTGCCGCGCTCGAGGCCGTTTTCGGCGAGCAGCTCGACGACGCGCCGGGCCTCGTCGACCGTGCGGACGAAGGGCACCATGACCTGTATGTTGTCGAGACCGATGTCGTCGCGCACGCGGCGCAGCGCCCGGCACTCGAGCTCGAAACAGGGCCTGAAGGCGGGATCCGTGTAGCGCGAAGCGCCGCGGAACCCGAGCATCGGGTTTTCCTCGTGTGGTTCGTACTGGCGCCCGCCGATCAGGTTCGCGTACTCGTTGGACTTGAAGTCCGACAGCCGCACGATGACCGGCTGGGGCGCAAAGGCCGCCGCGATGCTGGCGATGCCCTCCGTGAGCTTCTCGACGAAGAAGCCCACCGGGTCGTCGTAGCCGGCCATCTGCCGGCGCACCTGTTCGCGCACGGCGGGCTCCAGCGTCGCGAACTCGAGCAGCGCCCTCGGGTGCACACCGATCATGCGGTTGATGATGAATTCGAGGCGAGCAAGACCGACCCCGTGGTTCGGGATCGACGAGAAGTCGAAGGCACGGTCCGGGTTGCCGACGTTCATCATGATTCGCACGGGCGGAGGCGGCAGGGCGTCGAGCTCGATCCGGTGCTGCTCGAAGTCCAGGCGGCCCTCGTAGACCGTGCCGGTGTCGCCTTCGGCGCAGGACACTGTGACCAGCTCGCCGTCCCGGATCTTCGACGTCGCGTCGCCGCAGCCGACCACCGCGGGAATGCCGAGTTCGCGCGCGATGATCGCGGCGTGGCAGGTGCGGCCGCCCCGGTTGGTGACGATGGCCGCGGCGCGTTTCATGACGGGTTCCCAGTCCGGGTCGGTCATGTCCGAGACGAGCACGTCGCCCGGCTGGACGCGCGACATCTCGCGGCTGCCTGCCACGACACGGGCCGGGCCCGCGCCGATGCGCTGGCCGATTGCGCGCCCTTGCGCCAGCGCGCGCGAGCGCTGCTTCAGCGAGAAGCGCTGGATCGTGCGGCCGGCGCGGCTCTGCACCGTTTCCGGCCGCGCCTGCAGGACGAAGATGGCCCCGGTCTCGCCGTCCTTGCCCCACTCGATGTCCATCGGGCAGCCGTAATGCGACTCGATGACGAGCGCCTGGCGCGCGAGCTCGTGCACGTCGGCGTCGTCGATGCAGAATCGCGACCGCTCCGCTGCGGCGACCGCCACGACCTCGGTCCAGCGCCCCGGCGCCGGGTCCGCCGCGTAAACCATGCGGCTCGCCTTCGAACCCAGGTTGCGGCGGATGACCGCCTGGCGCCCGGCCCGCAGCGCCGGCTTGTAGACGTAGAACTCGTCCGGGTTCACGGCGCCCTGCACGACGAGCTCGCCGAGCCCCCACGACGCGGTGATGAACACTGCGTCGCGAAAGCCGGACTCGGTGTCGAGCGTGAACATGACGCCGCTCGCGCCGACGTCGCTGCGCACCATGTGCTGAACTCCGACCGAGATCGCGACCTGCGCGTGGTCGAACCCCTGGTGGGCGCGGTACGAGATCGCGCGGTCGTTGTACAGCGAGGCGTAGACCTGGTGCATGGCCGCCAGCACCGAGTCCGGCCCGCGCACGTTCAGGATGGTCTCCTGCTGCCCGGCGAACGACGCATTTGGCAGGTCTTCGGCCGTCGCCGAGGAGCGGACGGCGACGGCCACGCCGCCGTTGCCGAGCCTGGTCGCGGCGGCGAGCACCTCGCGCTCGAGTTCCGGCTGGAAGCGCGTGTCGAGGATCCAGCTGCGGATGCGCGCGCCGGCCTCGGCGAGGCGCGAAACGTCCTCGACGTCGAGCGCGGCGAGCTCGCCGGCGATGCGCGAGCCGAGCCCGTCCTGCGCGAGGAAGTCGCGGTACGCCTGCGCCGTGGTCGCGAATCCGCCGGGCACCTGGACGCCGGCGCCGGACAGGCGGCCGATCATCTCGCCGAGCGACGCGTTCTTGCCGCCGACGGACTCGACGTCCTTCATCCGCAGCTCGGCCAAGGGGACTGTGTAACCGGTCACGCGCGATCCTCGCTCGTTCCGCACCTGATACGATCAGCCGCGCGGCGGCCGGCGACGTCGGCCGCGACGGCCCACGGAATCTCCGCCATGAAGCAGCGACGAACCGTCTTCTTCGTGTCCGACCAGACCG
>DATMEC010000242.1:0-6945 GCA_035557125.1 Steroidobacteraceae bacterium | reverse complement strand
GGCAACACGTTCCCGCAGACCTACGACGCCCTCGGTCGCTACGTCTTCGTGCGGGCGAGCGTCGACTTCTAAAGAACCCTGTTCGAGAAGATTCGCTTCAGAGACTCGCGGCGGCCTTCGGGCCGCCGCTTTTTTTTGCGTGGATGCCGCCGAGAAGGCGGTAGAGCGTGTCGCGGCGTGCGCGGCCGAGCGGCAGCGCCTCCCCGCCCCGCAGGTAGACGTTGTAGCGGCCGTCGCCTCGCGACATCACCTCGCGCACGTAGGCGGCGTTCACGATCGCCGAGCGGTGGATGCGGAAGAAGCGCGCCGGGTCGAGCTCGCATTCGAGCGAGGCCAGCGAGCGCGACAGCAGGTATTCGCCGCCCTTCGCGTGCACGCGGCTGTACTGGCTCGCGCCCTCGATCCAGGAGATGTCCTCGACCGGCAGCGCGAACATGCGCCGTCGCACGCGGATCGTCATCTGGTCCGGAAAGCGCGACTGCAGGCTCGCCGGGACCGGCGCCGGCCCGTGGATCGCCGCGGCGGCGCCCGCGATCTCGAGCGCCAGCTCTGCGATCCGCCGCTCGGCGATCCGGCGCCGGGCGCGGGCCAGGCTGGTCACGAGGCGCTCCCGCTGCACGGGCTTTACCAGGTAGTCGATCGCCTCCAGCTCGAACGCGGGCAGCGCCCGCTCCGGCCGCGCGGTCATCGCGACGAGGCAGGGAGCGTGTGCGGCGCGCAGCGCCTCGAGCTCCGCGGCGCCCGGCAGGTCGATGTCGAGCAGCACGACGTCCGGCCGCAGGGCCTCGATCTTCCCCGCCGCCTGCGGCACGGAGGCCGCGTCGTCGAAAGCGTCGAGCGGTTCCACGGATTCGAGCAGCGCGCGCAGCCTCTGCCGCGCGCCCTCGTCACCGTCCACGACGAACACCCGCAGCCGGTGCGTGCCGTTTGCCGTCATTGAAGACCCCCCGGAGGGATTTCCGCCGTCCTGCAACATGAGAGACGTCATGGTGTCGCGTCGTTCCCACGCCGCGTGCGCATCCGTTGCGAACTTTCGTTGCGCGCGGACGACGCCGGCGCACTACGGCGAAACCGGCGCCAGCGCAGTCGCCTTGCGAAGCGCCGGAATCGACCGTCGAGCGACAGCAGCGCGACGACAACCCCCGTAGCGCAGGGCCCAACGCACTCGCAACGCGTCGTGCGGATTGCGTGGCCGCTTTGCGACGACGGACTCGAACGAGCGCCCGCGTTGCTAGCGTCGGGTCACGAGCGAACGGGTCTTCCGTTCGCGGAGGACACAGCAATGGTACGCAAGCAACAAGTCGCTGCCGCCGTGCGTCGCGCGCTCGTCATGAGCGCGGTGACGACTGCCGGCTTCGCGGCGCCTGCCCTCGCGCAGGAAAGCCTCGGTGAGATCGTCGTCACCGGATCACGCATCCGGTCCGCGAACCTTGAATCGACCACCCCGGTGACGCAGGTCACCGCGGCGGATGTCGTGACGCAGGGCGTCACCCGCATCGAAGACCTCGTCAACCAGCTGCCGCAAGCCTTTGCGGCGCAGAACGTGACGGTCGCGAACGGCGCGTCCGGCACGGCGACACTCGACTTGCGCGGTCTCGGCTCGCCGCGCACCCTCGTGCTGATCGACGGCCGGCGCATGCCGTACGGCGGCGTGGCCTCTAGCTCCGCCGCTCCGGACATCAACCAGATCCCGACGCAGATGGTCGAGCGGGTGGACGTGCTGACCGGCGGCGCCTCGGCCGTCTACGGCTCCGATGCCGTCGCGGGCGTGGTCAACTTCATCATGAAGAAGGACTTCGAGGGCGTCCAGGTCACGTCCCAGTACAACTTCTTCTGGCACGAGAACGACTTCGGCGGCCCGGGCCAGGCGAAGCTGCGTGACGTCATCGCGGAGCGTGCGGCCGTAAACCCGAACCAATACGCACTGCCGGACGACACCGTGACCGACGGCGAGGGCAAGGAGCTGTCGCTGATGATCGGCGTCAACTCCGGCGACGGCCGCGGCAACATCACGGCCTATGCGACCGCCTACGACAGCAAGCAGGTGCTGCAACGCGACCGCGACTATTCGGCCTGCTCCCTGGCGACGGCGGCGCCGACGGAGTCGTTTGCCTGCGGCGGCTCGGCGACGAACCACATCGGCACGTTCACGGACCTCTCGACCTACGTCTTCACTGTCGACACCGCGGATTCGTTCCGGCCCACGGATGCGCTGACCAATCCCGCCAGCGAGGACTTGTACAACTTCGGCCCGCTGAACCACTACCAGCGTCCGGAGCGCCGCTACAGCATCGGCGCGATGGGTCACTACGAGTTCGGCGAGCACGCCGACGTGTACACCCAGCTGATGTTCAACGACTACGAGTCGGTCGCACAGGTCGCGCCAGGCGGCAACTTCCAGAATACCAGCGTGATCAACTGCGACAATCCGCTGCTGCCGGTCAACAGCCTTGCTGACATCGGCTGTACTCCCGAGCTGATCGCCGCCGGGGAGACCGTCAAGATGATCATCGCCCGGCGCAACGTCGAAGGTGGCGGACGCCAGGAAGGCTTCGCCAACAACTCGTTCCGGGCCGTGGCGGGCGTGCGTGGCGCGATCAACGACGGCTGGGGCTACGACGTGTCGGCCCAGTATTCGAGCGTCTCGGCGAATGAATCCACCAGCAATTACTTCGCGATCGACCGGCTCCAGCGCGCATTGGACGTCATTGATGTCGACGGCGTGCCGACCTGCCGGTCGGTGATCGACCTCACGGACACCAACTGCGTGCCCTGGAATCCGTTCGTTCCGAACGGCGTCACGCAGGAACAGCTCGACTACATCCAGGTCAACGGCCTGCAGATCGGCCGGATCAGCCAGGAGATCTACAACGCCTCCGTCAACGGCGATCTCGGCGTCCACGGCGTGAAAACGCCCTGGGCGAGCGACGGCGTGCAGGTGGTTCTCGGCGCCGAGTACCGGCGCGACGCCCTCGAGAACACCGTCGATGCGCTGCAGGAGGCAAACCTCCTCTCCGGCACCGGCGGCGCCAGGATCGGCATCAGCGGCGCGACGAAAGTCAACGAGTTGTTCTTCGAGGGCCGCGTACCGCTCGCGCAGGACCATGCGATGCTCGAGAGCCTCTCGTTCGACACGGCCTACCGGTATTCGGACTACGGCGACGGCGTGCAGACCGATACCTACAAGCTCGGCCTGGAGTGGGCGCCCGTCCAGGACGTCCGCCTGCGGGCCAGCTACCAGCGTGCGGTCCGGGCGGCCAACATCATCGAGTTGTTCACCGCGCAAGGGCTGAATCTCTTCGATGCATCCGCAACGGGCGATCCCTGTGGCGCCAACCGCGACCCCGAGGCAAGCGATGCGGAGTGCATCGCAACGGGTGTCCCCGCTGACCGCGTCGGCTCGCCGACCCTCGACAGCCCGGCGGGCCAGTACAACTTCCTGCAGGGCGGCAACGCCGAGCTGAAACCGGAGGAATCCGACACGCAGTCGTACGGCATCGTGTTCACACCGCGCTTCGCGCCGGGATTGGCGATCTCGATCGACTATTTCGACATCCGGATCGACGACACGATCTCGACGTTCGGCGCGCCCAACACCTGGACCGCGTGCTACGCGAACAACGACCCGGCGGCCTGCGCGCGGATCAATCGCGACGAGGATGGAACGCTCTGGGTGGGCAACATTCCATACATCGAAGACACGAACATCAACATCGGATCCAAGAACACGAGGGGCTATGACATCAACGCCTCGTACACCGGCGTCGAGATCGGACGCTTCGGCGGCCTGGCGTTCAACCTGACGGGCACGTTCCTCGACGAACTGACGACGAAACCGGCGCCGGGCATCGACCTGCACCCGGATCCGGACGTCTTCCTCGACGAGTACGACTGCGTCGGCTTCTATTCGTCGGTCTGCTTCATCCCGAATCCGGAATGGCGCCATCGGTTCCGGGCGAGCTGGCAGACGCCCTGGGAAGTCGACCTGGCCGCGACCTGGCGCTACTACGGCAGCGTCGTCGGCCTGGCCCAGGCGAACCAGCCGTTCAGCAAGGACCGCATCGATCACGAGCTTCCCGCCGAGAGCTATTTCGATCTCGCGGCAAACTGGGCCGTGACCGAAAAGGCCACCGTGACGCTCGGCATCAACAACGTGCTGGACGACAATCCGACGCTCAGCGCCGCAGTCGGCACGACAGGCAACGGCAACACCTACCCGCAGACCTACGACGCCCTCGGTCGTTACGTCTTCGTGCGGGCGAGCGTGGACTTCTAGCCGCCTCGAAGGGGGCGTTCACCTTTGAAAAGTGAACGTCCCCTTCGATCCCTTTCGATCAGTCGAGGGACCAGCGGCGCAGCTGGCGCGCCATCGTCGAGCGCGAGTTGAAGCCGACACGCTCGGCCACCTTGCCGGCGCCCAGCGATGAAGATTCGAGCAACCGCGCGGCGGCCTTCGCGCGCTTGCGCTGCAGGTAAGCGTGCGGCGTGATGCCGTGCAGCTCGGTGAATAGCCGGAGAAAATGGAACTTCGACAGGCAAGCCGCCCGCGCCATTTCGGCCAGCCCGATGTCACGCTCATAGGAGGCGTGCACGAGGTCGACCGCCAGCCCGAGGCGGCGGTGGATCTCCAGCTGGGTGGCAGTCTTCAGCGCCGGCAACCGCTGGATCCGCTCCGCGAGACGCCGGTGGTGGGAGACCATCCGCTCGAGCAGGAACTGGAACTGCTCCTCGTACCAGTCGGCGTCCTCCACGCCCGCATTCACGGCGTGCTGGATGTAGCGCAAGACCGGGCTCACGGCCGCATCGTGCGGTTGCAGCGTCTCGTTGAACTCTGCCGTACGCGGCGACTCGGTGCCGCCATCGGCCAGCGCACGTTCGACCGTCTTGCCGATCGCGCCGAAGACCTCCTCTGCGAGACCGGGCCTGAAGAAGACCGAGAAGGACTCGATCTCGACGCCGGACTCGAACTGGCTGCCATAGGTGCGGTTGTCATTGAGGATCAGGTAGCAGTCGTCGTCGACCGCGATCGAGCGCCCGTCGATGAAATACCGCTCCCGCCCGCCGCGCGCGACCTTGATGGAAAGCCGCTGCTGGAACGGCAGGTACTCGGCGTTGCGCTCCTTGCCGGTGACGACGGCGTTCTCGAGGCCCCAGTGGGTGTAGAACCATTGGCGGTAGGGCGCGTTCGCCGGGCACGGCTTGAGCCGTTCCCAGTTGGGCATCTTGCGCAACAGAAAGACGCTGGCCATCCCCATTCAGTCTACTGACCGGGAGCCGGATCGAACGTTCCTGGCAAAGGAACCCGCAAACGAAGGGGACGCGCACCTTCATATTCGTGAAAGTGCGCGTCCCTTTCAGAGGTTGCCGCGCTCCCAGGGACCCCAGATGGCGAATGTGATGCCCGGGACCTGGATGTTGACGAACAGCACCTCGCCGCCGGGCTCGAAGCAGGCGCCGGCCCACTCCGAGGCGCGGTAGTAGTCGGCGAAGATCCGCTTGCCCGACGCGACCTGCTCCTCGAGCGTGAGGTCGATGTTGTTCTTCGCGAATGCGTAGGAGTCCCCATCGGCGGTGAGGCCGATGAGCCGCGTGCCCGTACCGTATTCGTCCGTGACGGCGTCGCCGTTCTCGCACAGCAGGAGGCCCCCGCGCGGGCTCGCCGTGACGTTATCCATGTTGTCGCCCACCTGCTGGCTGTCCGCGACGAAAATTGCCGTGAGCGTCTGCTCGCGCGGGTCGTACTCCCAGACAGCGCCCTCGCCGTGGCCCGGGTGGCCCTCCGCGTTGCGGCCCGCTTCGGTGTCGACGAGATAGAGTTTTCCGCCGTGGTGGCAGATGCCTTCGCCGCGGCTCAGCACGAGCCCGCCCCGGGCCCAGGCCTGCAGGAACGGCCCGCTCGCGCGAACCGTGATCGCGGATATCCCGGCGGGCGTCTTGCCCGGATCGCCATCCGGATTGTCGATGTCCACCCAATCGATCGCATGGACGTCGCCGATGGCGGGCACGCGCAGGTCCGCGTTGGCCCGGCCCGAGACGCGCGCGGCCTGCAGGCGGCCGCCCGCTTCGTAGCTGCCCGCGCCGATCCGCTTGGCGTTCGCCACGTAGCGGTAGAAGCCGGAGTTCCAGGCCTCGTCCTCCGTGAGGTAAGCGATGCCCGTCGCGGGGTCGATGGCGACGGCCTCGTGCAGCATGCGACCCATGCCGGTGATCGGCTTCGCGGTCGTCTCGGCGGCATCCGCGCGCACTTCGAACACGTAGCCATGGCGCCGCCCGCCCTTCGTGGACAGGTCGATCACGGTTTCCTCGCAACTGAGCCAGGTACCCCAGGGCGTCGCGCCGCCCGCGCAGTTGTAGATCGTCCCGCCGAGCGAGGGCTTCGCGCCCGTCCAGCGCCGGCCGCGGAATGTCAGCGTCGTCGTGCCGCCGCCCGGGGCGAAGGCCTGACCCTGCGGCGTCGAGGCGTCATAGCGCCCCGGCGCGAGGATCGGACTCGCGAAACCGCGTTCGTGGTTGCGGACGAGCGTGACCTCGAGGTCGTCGCCGCTGCCTCTCGCCGCGACGACGCCCATGCCGTCGTGGGCATCCGGCGCCGGTGTGCCGTCCGACATCGGGTCGCCGGACCAGGAGTAACTGCGGTATTCGAAGCCTTCGGGCAGGTAGATCAGCGGCAGGCCGGTCTCGAGGTCAGGCGTCGGCCGGAGCCGCCCGTACGGGCCCGGCACGAACCGGGACGCGCGCGTGCCGGCGACCGAGCGGCGCGCCTGTAGCGCCGCCAGCGTGGCGACGAGCGACGCCGACCCCGCCAGGAACCCGCGGCGACTGAGCTGCGACGGCATCCGCGCATTATGAAGGGGACGCGCACTTTCACGAATATGAAGGTGCGCGTCCCCTTCACGCTGAGCGAGTTCATCGGCCGCAGGATTGGCCGACGCCGTCCTTGTCGCA
>DATMEC010000241.1:0-8722 GCA_035557125.1 Steroidobacteraceae bacterium | reverse complement strand
GCTCGCGGCGAGTCCCGTGCATCCCAAGACCTCGCAGCCGCCACCCGGCGATTTCCGGCGCGCCTTCGAGTTCCTCGGATCGCACTATGAGGCCGTCGTCTACGTCGGCCTGATGTCGCGCGTGTCCGGCACGTTCCAGAGTGCCGAGACTGCGGCCGCCCGCGCCCGCACCCGCGCGAAGATCCTGACACACGACTCCGGCACGGCCGCGCTCGGCCAGGGCCTGATTGCGATGCGCGCGGCGGAGGCTGCCGCCGGGGGCGGTGACGCCGAGTCCGTGCGGGCGGCCGCAATCGCCGCCGCTGCGCTGACGCGCACCTGGGGCTGTCTCGTCACGCTCGAGTTCGCCGTGCGCGGCGGCCGCGTGCCAGCCTGGATCAAGCCGGTCGCCGACGCGCTCGGGCTCGTGCCCATCCTCATGGTGAAACCCGGCGGCCGCCTCGGCTTCGGCGGCGCGCTGTTCGGGCGCAATAACCCGTACCGGCGCTACGGCAAGCTGCTCCGGGGCCGGCTCGATCCCGCACGCCGCTGGCGGATCGGCATCTCGCACGCCAACGTGCCCGAAGGCGCGGCCGCGGTGCGCGAGGTGCTTGCGGCCGGGCTGCCGCGCGCGGAATTCCTGCCGATCATCCCGCTCGGCACGGCGCTCGGAGTGCACGGCGGTCCCGGCTGCATCGTCGTCGCGGCGCAGGAGCTTGCCTGAAGGGGCGTGTCCCCTTCATTTCCTCAGAAGCCGCGCATACGCATAGAGGTTGATGACGAGCACGACGGCGCCGAGCGCCACCTGGATCTCGCGCGTCAGCCAGTCCGGGTAGATGAGCGCCTCGAGCTGGTGCTCGATGAAGCCGCCTTCGTATCCCGTTTCGCCACCCGCCACGCGCAGGCGGTTCTCGAGCGGCGTCAGGGGACAGATGCCGCCAAAGAACGCGATGCCTGCGGCCCACGCGGCGGCCGGCAAGTGCACCCAGGCGAGCCGCGGCCAGCGCACGACGAGCAGGCCGCCGAGCAGTGCAAAGGCGATGAATGCGAAGTGCAGGACGAGCACGGCATCCGCGAGGATGCGGTACGTCACTGCGTTGCGATCACCGGCCGCTTCTCCCCGGTCCAGCGGGTGTAATCGCCCTTCAGGTGAAAGAGCCGTTTGAAGCCGGCCTTGTCGAGGATCTCGAGCGCCTCGGCCGTGCGCCTGCCGGTCCTGCAGTAGACGACGATGTCGCGTTCGCGCGCGCCGGAAAGCTCGCCGAGGCGCGCAGCGAGCCGGTCATGCGGGATGTTGGCCGCCCCCGGCAGGTGTCCTGCCGCGTACTCCTCGGGCGTGCGCACGTCGAGCACGAACAGGGCCTGGTCGGCCCAGGCGATGCGCTCGCCGAGCGCCTTCGGCTCGATCGACGCGGGCCCTGCGGCCGCGACGGGAAGCGCGAAGACGCAGGCGACGAGTGCGATCGCCAGGATGCGCATGGCTCAGTCCTCGAGCACGAAGGTGACGCGCATGCGCACGCGGTACCCGGTCACCTTGCCCTTCTCGATCACGGCTTCCTGGTCTGCGATCCAGGCGCTCGTCAGGTTCTTGAGCGTCTTGTTGGCGCGCTTGATGCCCTTGTCGATGGCGTCCGCGAAACTCTTCGAGGACGTCGAGGTGATCTCGCTGACTTTTGCGACAGTCATGGCCTTCTCCTTGTGAATGCGATTTTGATGGCCCCCCGCCCCGAATCATAGCGCTACGGGCGCCGGCCGCGGGACCGCTATCATGCGCCGTCCACAGGAGGCGCCCATGTTCCGTAAGTTCCGCAGCGCGCTCGTGCGCGGTCTCGTCGTCGTCCTGCCGATCGGATTCACGATCTGGCTCCTGTGGTGGATCGGAAGCACGACGGAGTCGCTGCTGCGGCGGCTCATCGTCCTGTTCGTGCCGCCCGAGTTCTACATGCCCGGCATGGGCATCGCGGCGGCGCTTCTCCTGCTCCTCGCCGCGGGCACGCTGTTCAACGCCCTGCTGGTGCAGAGCGCCCTCGCCGCCTGGGAGCGGTTCCTCGACCGCATACCGGTCGTCAAGACGATCTACGGCGCGACGCGGGACTTCGTGAAGTTGCTGCCGACCGGCGGCAAGCGTCGCGACCTCCGGCGCGTCGTGCTCGCGCGCTTCGGCGACGCCCGGGTGATCGGCTTCGTCACGCAGGACGACGCTTCGGAACTCGGCATCGTGGACGCAGGGGAAGGGCTGGTCGCGGTGTATTTCCCGATGAGCTACCAGATCGGCGGCTACACGGCGCTGCTGCCGCGCTCGCGCATCGAGACGCTCGAGATCCCGGTGGAGGCGGCGATGCGCATGGTCCTGACCGGCGGCATCTCGGGCGCCGCCGCCTGAGTTCAGGCGTAGGCGGCGCGCAGCCTCTCGCGGGAATAGACGAGCTCGACGTGCCGGATGCCGGTGGTCCGGCGCGCGACGCGCTTGACCGCCTGCACCAGGCGCAGCAGCAGGTTGTAGGCGGCACGCGGCCCGCCGGCGGCATAGGCCTCGGCGACCACCAGGTGCAGCACGGTGATGCGCTCGAAGCTGTCGCGAACGTAGAGAATCACGCCGACCGGCCGCTGATGTTTGCCCTCGCGCTCGACGGCAAACAGGCACTGCGCATCCGTCTCGCCACCGACGCGCACGCGCAGCGTCTGGCCTTCGGCGACTATCTCGGGAGCGCCATAACGGCTGATCGCCGTCTCGATGCCCTTGCGCACCCGGTGCTGACGGCCATTGAAGAACAGCAGGGCTTCGAGCTGGTGGTAATGCTCTGCCGGCAATGTCGAGACGAACGAAACCTGTCGACTGATGGCCGCCACTCCCGCAAAGCCCCCTCGAGGCCCAGTCGGACCACCATAGCGGGGCTTTCCGGCCCCTGTCGAGCTTCACATAATTCTGCGAGAATGGAAAAATACGCCACGGATGTCGCGTAGCTGCCACGGTCAAGGAGGGCCTGTGGACACCTTGGGGATGCTTTTCCGCAAGTCGCGGTCTAACCGAGGGTTTTGCCCGGTTCGCCTCAGCCGGGTCACGGAAACGCGACCTGTGTCTCGTCCGCCACGACCGATTTTGTCAACGATGGACGCACCTGTCGGCATTGGGCACCCGGTGCCCGAAACGACGCTGTTTTGCGCGGGTCGGGGCGACACGTGAACATCGACTATTCAGACATCCAGCCGGGCGACGACGCCCCGGATCCGTTGGATCCGGCCGCGCCGAAGCCCGTGGCGGCAGCCAAACCCGTAGCCGCAGTCAAGCCCGTGGCGGCAGCCAAGCCCGTACCCGCAGTCAAGCCCGTGGCTGCGCCGGCGCCGGCGGCATCGACGGGCGCAACCGGCACGCACGCCGCGCTTCAGCAGCCGGGCGCGCGCACAAGTGGCGCGAACGTCGTCATCCTGTCGGCCGACCCGATCCTCATCGACCTGCTGCGCGACGCCGTTGCCGGCCATCACCGCGTCTGGCGGGCCGACGACGCGACGCACGCGGCGGATCTCATGGTGGCCTCGGGCAATGCGGTGCTCCTCATCGACGCCGCGCTCGCCGACCACGACACCAAGACACTGGTCACCCAAGTGCACCAGCAGTTCCCGGACCTCGCGATCATCGTCGCGGGCCGGCGCGACGACGAGCACGATCTCGCGCCGCTCGTGTCCGAGGGAGTCATCTTCCGCTTCCTCCACAAGCCCGCTTCCGCCGAGCGCATCCGCAATTTCGTGGACGCGACCCAGCGCCGGGCGAACGGCACTGACCTGACGGCGACTTTGCCGCCGCGCCACAAGAATTCGCTCTTCGGTGGCACGGCGGAGGTTCCCGCGCTCTCCCCGCCGTTCAAGCTGAACGTCGACGACGGCTTCGTGCGGCGCTGGGGACGCCGGAGCCTCCTCCTCATACCGGTCGCGCTCATCGCCTGGGGCGTCGTGGTCTGGGAGCCGTGGAACCGAACCGCCTCCGACGAGGCGTCCGCGCCGGCCGCCCAGACGAGCGCGGCCGAGGACGCCCGCCAACAGCAGATGCTGGACGCCGCCGGCCTCGCTCTCTCGCAGGGCGTCCTGATCGAGCCGCCGGGCCAGAACGCACTCGAGCTGTATCGCGCGGTGCTCGCCCGCGACCCGGGCAGCGACCTCGCGCGGCGCGGCATCGACAGCGTCGCCGACGAACTGATCGTGCAGGCCGAGCGCGCGCTGATGGAGCAGGACGTTACGCGGCTCGCGAGCGCGGTCGACGCCGTGCGCTCCGTACGCCCCGACCATGCCCGCCTGCCTTTCTTCATCGGCCAGCTCGAGCAGGAGCGCGCGATCCAGGGCAAGGCCGGCCAGCCGATTCGCGCAGTCGACTCCCTGGGCCGGCCGATCGAGACACCCGCGGCGGGCGGCGAATTGCCGTCGGTGCGGGTGCAGGCCTTCGTCCAGCTCGCGAACGAGCGCATGCGCAGCAACCAGCTCGTCGGAAAGGACGGGGCGCTCGGTTACGTCCTTTCCGCCCGCCGGATCGACGCGTCCGACCCCGGGGTCGCGGACGCGGTGGATGCGCTCGGCATCCAGTTCCAGAACGCCACGCAGAAAGCGATCCGCGAGAACCGGCTCGACGACGCGAACCGCTGGTACCAGAACGCCCTCGAGCTCAACATGGAGCGCACGAAGCTCGCGGCGATGCGTGCCGACATCGACGCCGCGCGCATCGGCAACGAGCGCGCCGACCGGGGGCGCCTGCTGGTGCTCGCAAACCAGCGCATCGCCCAGGGCCGCCTGATCGAGCCCAAGGGCGACTCCGCCCAGCATTACGTGGACCTGCTGCGCGCCGATGCCCCTCAATTCGAGGGCCTCGCGGATACCAGGACTCTCCTCGCCACGCGCGCGCTCGCCGAGTCGCGCGCCGCGATGGGCGCGAACAGCCTCGACCGCGCCGACACCTTCGCCCGTGCCGCGGCAGAGGCCGGGGCGCCCGCAGCGGAGGTCGCCGACCTCAACGCGAAGATCATGTCGCTGCGCGTCGTGCGTCCGGCCGCGGTCCAGGCCGCGGAGCCGGCCGTGCTGGCCGAGAACAAGCTGCGCCGCACCGCCTTCATGGCGCCGGCCTACCCGACCCGCGCCCGCGAGCGCGGCACCGAGGGCTGGGTCGACCTCGAGTTCACGGTGGCGACGGATGGCACGACGCGTGAAGCCGTGGTGCGCGCCTCGGAGCCTGCCGGGACTTTCGACCGCGCGGCGCTGGATGCCGTCAAGCGCTGGCGCTACGAGCCGCGCGTCGTGGGCGGCAACGTCGTCGAGCAGCGCGTCGAGACGCGCCTGCGCTTCCGCCTGTCGGAATAGCTACCCGCGTTCCCCGCCGCCCGCCATGCGCTCGTGCGCGCGGCCGAGGGCCCAGGCAACCGCGGCCCAGGCGGCGGCGACCGCCGCGCCGAAGAGTGCCATCCCTGCGAGGCTCGCCTGGAACCCCGACTCGATGAACGCCTGCGCCTTCGCGAAGACGAAGTCGCTCGTGCGGTACACGAGCGTGTCGTTGACGTTCTTCGCCTTGTACTTCGACTCCCGGTCCACCGTCGTGTAGAGCATCTCCCGGCAGGGCCGGACTACCGCGTATTGACCAACACGCCGCGCGACGAAGACCGCGACCAGCGTCGCGAGCGTCGGCGAGGCCGCGATCAGCAGGAACCCGCCGACCACGAAGAGCGGCACCACGACGATCATCGCGGCGACGCCCGCGCGCTTGGTGAGCCGCCCGATCGCGAAGAGCTGCAGCAGAATCGTGATGACGCTCATCGCGAGCTCGATGCGGCCGAGGAACGCGGTGCGCGCGTCGCCGTCCGGGTAGTGGATCTCGAGGAGGCCCGCCTGCTGGATGTAGAGAACCGTGTTGACGCCCGCCATCAGGAAGATGAACGCGGCGATCCCGCCGAGGTAGGGCGTCGACAGCACCTTCCACAGGCCCGCGAACGGGTTGCCGCCGATCGCCCGGGTCTCGATGCGCTCGCCGCGCGACTCCTGCCGCGCCGACCAGCCGAACAGGTAGCGCATCAGGACGACCGTGGAGGCGAGCAGCGCCGCCGACACCAGCAGCAGGTTCACCTCGCCGACCGACTTCGCGAGGAAGGCGGTGACGGCCGACCCCGAGATCGCGCCGACGCTCGCACCGGCCGTGATGAACGCGAACAGGCGCTTGGCCTGCTCCTTGTCGAACAGGTCCGCCATGAAGCTCCAGAACACCGAGATCACGAAAAGGTTGAAGACGCTGACCCATACGAAGAAGAAGCGGGCCGCCGCAGCCGGATCCTCGAGCGAATGGAACACCGCCCAGATCGCGATGAGCTGCGCGGCGAAGAAGAGATACGTCCAGGGCAGGAACACCGAGCGGCGGAAGCGGCCGCTGAACCAGCCGAAGACCGGCACCGCGACCAGCATGGAAAGCAGCGTCCAGCCGAAGAGGTCCGGCAGGTTCTCCGCGCCGCCGCCGACCCCCATGCTGTCGCGGATCGGCCGCAGAATGTAGTACGCCGTGAACAGCAGGAAGTGGTACGTGAAGGCCGCGGCAAGCCCCGGCGCCTCGCCCTGCCGCAGGTCCACCGCGCGTGCAAGGCCACGCTCGACGAGCGCGCCCGCGCTCATGGCTTCGCGACCGGCTTCTCGCTCGTGATCGCGAGCGTGTTGCCCTCGGTGTCCTCGAAGAACGCCATCCAGATCTCGACCTCGTCGAGCACCGCGATGCGATGGGGCGGCTGCAGGAACTCGACCTCGCGGCGCTCGAGCTCGGTATGCGCCGCCTCGATGTCGTCCACGCGGTAGTAGACGATCGAGCCCGGCGGGTCGTACATCGGGTCGGAGGAGATCGAGAGCGCGAGGCGGACGCCCTCGCAGTCGAAGAACGCGAGTTGCGGGGGCACCTCGAACAGGAGCCTCATCCCGAGCCGGTCGCGGTAGAAGTTCGTCGCTCGCGCGAGGTCGCGCACCGGGATCGCGACCTGCTCGATGCGGCCGAGCGAGAGGCTCACTCGGCGATGCCCGACTGGTCGAGGATGAAGGCGTATTCCTCGGCGACTTCGCGGAAGCGCTGGAAGCGCCCCGACTTGCCGCCGTGCCCGGCCTCCATCGTGGTGCGGTAGAGGAGCGGGTTCGAGTCGGTCTTGCGGACACGCAGCCGCGCGACCCACTTCGCAGGCTCCCAGTACTGGACCTGGCTGTCGTGCAGGCCGGTCGTCACCAGGATCGCCGGGTAAGCCTGGCGTGAGACGTTGTCGTAGGGCGAGTACGACAGCATGTAGTCGTAGTATTCCTTTCTCGTAGGGTTGCCCCACTCGTCGAACTCGTTGGTCGTGAGCGGGATGCTCTCGTCGAGCATGGTCGTGACGACGTCGACGAACGGCACCTGCGCGACGATCGCGCGGTAGTCGGCGGGCGCCATGTTGGAAACGGCGCCCATCAGCAATCCGCCCGCGCTGCCGCCCATCGCCGAGACGCGACTGGCGTCCGCGTAGCCCTCCTTCACGAGGTGGCGCGTGACGTCGATGAAGTCGGTGAACGTGTTCTTCTTGTGCAGGAGCCTGCCGTTCTCGTACCAGCGCCGGCCCATCTCCTGCCCGCCACGCACGTGCGCGAGCGCGTAGACGAAGCCGCGGTCGAGCAACGAAACGCGCGCTACCGAGAATGCCGGGTCCATGGTGGCACCGTACGAGCCGTAGCCGTACTGCAGCATCGGCGCGCTGCCGTCCCTGCGGAAACCCGTGCGATAGACGAGCGACACCGGCACCTTCGTGCCGTCCCTGGCCGGCGCCCAGATGAGCTCGGTGCGGTAGTTGGCCGAATCGAAGCCGCCGAGCACCGGCGTGCGCTTCATGAGCTGGCGCTCGCCTGTCTGGATGTCGTAGTCGTACACCGTCATCGGCGTCGTGAGCGAGGTGTACTCGTAGCGCACGATGTGGGTGTCGATCTCGGCGTTGACGCCAAGGCTCGTGGTGTAGGCGGGCTCGTCGGAGCCGATGTAGAAATCCTTGCCGCCGCCCCAGGGCCGGATGCGGATCTTGCGCATCGCGTCGGAGCGTTCCTCGATGGCGAGAAAGTCCCTGAACAGGTCGAAGCCGTCCACGAAGGCGTCCTCGCGGTGTGCCACGAGCTCACGCCAATTTTGCCTGTCGCCCTCCTCGCCGACGGTCGCCTCCATCAGGCGGTAGTTCGGCGCCTGCCAGTTGGTGCGGATGATCCAGCGCCCGTCGAGGTGGTCCGGGTAGTACTCGAGGTCCCGCTCGCGCGGCAGGAAGACGCGAAACTTCAGCGCGGGGTCCGCCGCGTCCGCGTAGCGCAACTCGGTTGACACGGTGCTGCGCGCGAAGATCGTGACGTAGCGCTCGTCCTTGGTGCTGCCGACGCTCGTGTAGAAGCTGTCGTCGTCCTGCTCGTAGACGAGCGTGTCCTCGGCGGGGTCGGTGCCGAGGACGTGGCGGAGCACGCGCCGGGCGAGAAGCGTCTCCGGGTCCTTCTCGAGGTAGAGGATGCTCCGGCTGTCCGCGGTCCACGCGATGTGGGGATCGACGTTCTCGATGAGGTCCGGCAGCAGCTCGCCGGTCGCGAGGTTCTTGATGCGGAGCCGGTATTGCCGGCGGCCGACGGGATCCTCGGTGAACGCGAGCAGGTTGTTGTCCGGCGCGATCGCGCTCGACCCCACCTGGAAGAACCCGTGGCCCTCCGCCATCCGGTTGACGTCGAGCATGACCTGCTCGGGCGC
>DATMEC010000240.1:0-6623 GCA_035557125.1 Steroidobacteraceae bacterium | reverse complement strand
GGCATGCGCTGGCCAGAGGCCGTAGTGGCGGCGAAGCAGGGCCGTGGCCGGCCACGCGACGATCGAGGCGAGGATGACGGCAAGTGCCACGACCAGCAGTGGCAGGAAGATCGTCGACGATTTCCACCACGGCGCCGGCTGCAGCACGAGGAACGGCGAGGCGGAATCGACGCTGATGAGCTCGACGCGGCCGTTCTTCAGGCGCGCCGCGAGCCTCTCTTTGCCGCCAACCTGGTGCCAAACGAAAGGCCGGACTTCGCGCCAGTCCATGGGCTCGCCGTTCGCGTCGACGAGCGCCGGGATCAAGAGACTTCCGTCGTCGTCGAGCAGCACGCGGGTCTGGCCCAGGAATCCGAGGGCGCTGAAGAAGTTGGACTCCTGCCGGCGTGAGCTCATGTACGTTCCTGCCATCAGCCGGGCGTGGGCCGCAGCCTGCTGCGCGCCGACCATGCCTTCGATAGCCGGCGATGGGAAGTAACGATCCATGAACTCGCCCATGAAGGTCGAGAGCAACGCACCCGCCGCGCCGTCGCGTCCGGTGCTGTTGACGACCACGTACACGCCGATGCCACGGTCGACGAACAGGCTCAAGGCGCTGTGGAAGAACTGCGTGTCGCCGTCGTGACCGGCGATCCCCTGGCCGCCCGGCTCCTGTTCGTAGAAGCCGAGCAGCATGCCATTGAGCGGCGGCACGATCGGGAGGCGGGTGCCGAGCGTCCGGCGCGCCGTCTCCACCCGCAGGATGCGCGCGGGTCCCAGTTCGCCTTGCTGGAGCCATGCCAGCATGAAACGCGCCATGTCGGTGACAGTCGTCGTCGCGCCGCCGGCCGGTGCGACGCCGAACAGCTCGAACGGTTGCGCCGGCCCGGATCCGAGCTGGTAGCCCTGCGATACGTGTACGCGAAAGCGTGCGGGCAATACCTGGCGGGTGGTGGACTGCGTCATGCCGAGCGGCCCGAAGACATGGCGCTCGACATAGTCGTCGTAGCTTTCGCCCGACACGCGTTCGACGAGGTAGCCCGCGAGCGTGACGCCGTAATTGCTGTAGGCGGGCACTTCGCCGGGCGGGAAGATCCGTTCCGGTGTCCAGGCCTTGAGGTAGGCCTCGGGCGTCGCCAGGCGTTTCGGCCGATCCGTAACCAGGCGCTTGATCGCTTCCTCGAACCCGGGCGTGTGCGTCATCAGGTTGCGCAGCGTCACGGGCTTGCCATCGCGCGGCGGAATCCTGAAGTCGAGATAGTCGTTCACGTCACGGTCGAGGTCGAGACGACCGGCCTCGACCTGCTGCATCACGGCCGTCCAGGTGAAGAGCTTGCCGACCGACCCGGTACGGAAGAGGGTGCGGGCGGGATCGACGCGGATTCCGTTGGCGACATCGGCGTGACCGTAGCCGCGCACGGCGAGGACCGCGCCGTCACGCACCACGACCACGGCCGCGCCCGCGACGTCGTCGCGCGCGAGCGCGTAGGGGAAGTAGCCGTCGAGCCAGGCTTCCAGGTCCCCGCGGGTCAGTTCGCGGGGCGCGATGTCCGACTCGCCGGCCGTGGCAATGGCGGTGGCGACGAGGGCAAGAACTGCGGCTGCGGTGCGCATTCGGAAACCCGGTAGACCTACACTGTAGGTTCCGTTAACCTACAGTGTAGGTCCACCGGCGTCAAGGAGACCCCGCCGTGATCAGTCCGCGCCTGTCCAGCGAGAACATCGTGGCGATCGCGATCGAGATTGCGGACGAGGAGGGCCTCGCCGCGGTGACGCTGCGCGGCATTGCCGCACGGCTAGCTGTGCACGTGACATCGCTCTACAACCACGTGGCGACCAAGGAAGCGGTGCTCGACGGGATGGTCAATGTGCTGCTTGCGGAGGCCCGGTTGCCGACCGGCCGCATCGGCTGGGAGGACTGGGTGCGCGAGTTCGCCGCGAGGATGCGAGCGCTGGGGCGGAAACACCCGGGAGCATTCGAGGCCTTCCACCACGGGCCCGCCACGGGCGAGCGGGCGGCGGAACCGTTCGAATCCGCATTCGCCGCCTTCCGCTCAGCCGGGTTCGACGCGGCCTCGACCTACAACGCGGTCAAGGCGACCGTCGTTGCGATTCTCGGTTACATGCTCGAGGACACGCTGCCGGCGCGCAGGAAAGGAGCCGTCCGGACCGACATCCGGGACCTTCCGGTCGAGCGGTTTCCGCAGGTCCATGCGATGAACCGTGTGGCCGGCAAGACCGACCCCTTCGCCTACCTGGTCGAGGTCCTGATCACCGGCCTTGCCGCGTCGAAGAAAAGCAAGCCGCGCCGCAAGCAATTATCAGATTGACCGATTTTACCGGCCGCCGGGCATGGGCCTATAGTCGGGTCTCCACGGGCTGACAGGGGAGAAGGCCATGGAATTCGTGTGGTTCATCATCGTCGGTCTCATCGCAGGCTGGCTCGCAGGAGTCATCATGAAGGGCGGCGGTTACGGCGTCGTCGGCGACATCGTCGTCGGCATCGTCGGCGCGCTGATCGGCGGCTGGCTGTTCAGCACGATGGGCGTGTCGACGGGCGGCGGCCTGCTCGGCGCGATCATCGTCGCGCTGGTCGGCGCGATCATCCTGATTTTCCTGCTGCGGCTGATCAAGCGCGCGTAAGCGCGCTCGCGCCCCAATGTCGTAACATCGGGGGCGATGACCGCGACACCGGACTTCCGCGAGCTGACGCACACGCTCTACCGCGCCATCTCGGCTGCGCCCGGCGAGCGCGACTGGGCGTCCGTGCGCCGCGTGTACCATCCCGAGGCCAGGCTCGTGCGCACCGGGCTCAATCCCGACGGCACGCGATTTGCCACGGTAATGAGCCTCGACGCCTACATCGAGAACGTCGAGGCTCTACTCAGGAACGTGCAATTCTCCGAGGCGGAGATCGGCCACGAGGCCGAGGTGTTCGGCAACGTCGCGCGCGTCACGAGCCTCTACGCATTCACCTGGGTCTCGCCCACCGATCGCCGCGAGGGCCGCGGGGTCAACTACCTCACGTTGATCTTCGAGGGCGGTCGCTGGCAGGTCATGAGCATCGTCTGGGACTCGGAGCGCCCGGGGAACGTCCTGCCCGAGCTCGGCGCGCAATGAAACCGCCGCCGATCCCGCCGCAGCCGCACCGCGGCGGCTGCCTGTGCGGCGCCGTCCGGTACCGTTACGACGCCGCGCCGGTCGCGACGGTCGCCTGCCACTGCCGCGACTGCCAGAAGCTCACCGGCGCAACCAATCTCCTGACCCTCTACGTCGACAGCGCGGAGTTTCGTCACGAGCAGGGCGAAATCTCAAACTGGCGCAAGCGTGGCGACAGTGGGCGCGAGGCTGACTACGCGCGCTGCGCGCGCTGCGGCACGCGACTCTGGCACCAGCCGCTGGCGGCGCCGCAATGGGTCATGATCGCCGCCGGCACCCTCGACGATCCCTCGTGGGTCGTACCCGCCGCGCACATCTGGGTCTCGCGCGCGGCACCTTCGGCCTGCATTCCAGAGGGAGCCGCCGTATGGGACAAGGGGCCTGCGGACCGGTTCGAGCTGCTCGCTGCATTCGGGGCAGCCTATGGGAATTCATGACATGAGCGGCGAGACGATCAATCTTGCAGCGAAACTCGCAACATTCAGCGAGCACTACCGCCCGCGCACTGTCGGCACCTTCAACGGCCACGACCTCATGGTCGTAAAGCTGAAGGGCCCTTTCACCTGGCACACGCACGACGATACGGACGATCTCTTCCTGGTGTTGAAAGGCCATCTCCGCATCGAGCTTCGGGACCGTACGGTCGAGCTGGATGCCGGCGAGATATTCGTCGTACCGAAAGGCGTCGAGCACCGGCCCGTTGCAGACGAGGAAGTGCACCTTCTGTTGATCGAGCCGACCGGGACACCCAATACCGGCGATCCGCAAACCGCGGCGCCGCGAACGGAGATCTGAAGCCATATGCTGCGACGAATCACGGCCTTGATTGTGACGCTGTTCCTGTCGGCTGCGGCCGCGGCGCAGCAGGACGCCGCGCCCGATGCCGAAGAGCTCGAGCGGCTGCTGACGTACTTCCTCGACGGTGCTTCCAGGAATGACATTGCGGTCCACGAACGCTTCTGGGCGGACGAACTCGTCTACACGCGCTCGGCGGGCGTGCGCACGGACAAGGCCGAGATACTCGAGGGCCTGCGCAAGGGGGCCGACCCGTCGGAGCCACCGACGACCTATACGGCGGAAGACCTGCGCATCCAGCAGTACGGCAATACGGCGATCGTTGCCTTTCGGCTGGTCGGGAAGGTGGGTGGCGACAACCCCGAGACGCTGGACTTCCTGAACACCGGCACGTTCCTGAAGCGCAACGGCGAGTGGCGTGCGATTGCCTGGCAGGCGACGCGCGCAGCGGTCGAGCCGAGGCAGGAGGCACCGGTGAACCTCACGCCGGGCGCGACCGCGCGGCCGGGCCTTGCGGACGAGATCCGCCGGGCCGACGCCGAGTTCTTCCGCGCGTTCTTCGACACCTGCGACATCGAGGTCGTGCGTCGCTTCGTGGCGGACGACTTCGAGATGATCCACGACAAGGGCGGGCTCGTCGCGACATCCGGGCCGGGCTTCGTCAAGATGACGCAGGACAAGTGCAAGCGGCAGGCCGAAGGAACCGACTTTCTTTCGACGCGCAAGCTCGACCCCGAGTCGCTGCAGGTCTACCCGATCCAGGACGACGGCGCGATCGAGACCGGCACGCACAAGTTCTACGCGGTGAAACCCGGCGAGCCGGACCGCCAGACCGAAACGGGCCGGTTTACGCACTACTGGAAGCAGGAAAATGGCCAGTGGAAGCTGTCGCGCGTTCTGAGCTACGACCACGTGCTGGCGAAATAGGGAGTTTCCGCTTGCCGTTGCGCCGCCCGCTTACCTAGCCGAACTCGCACTCGACACGCCGCCATGCCAGCGCGTCCTTTCGTGACCGTTGCCCTGTGCCTCGCGGCCGCCACGGCGGGTGCGCAGGACGCCGAAGCGCCGCGGAAGTCCGTCGGCGCCGTGCGCGTCACGGCACCCCCGGTGCTCGACGGCGTACTCGACGATGCCGCCTGGGAGCAGGCGGCCCAGGTCGAAGACCTGCACATCGTGGTCTCGGATGAATTCGGCACGCCCGGCGAACGCTCGCGCGTCTATGTCGCCTTCGACGACGACAATCTCTACTTCGCGGCGCGCTTCTTCGACTCAAAGCCGGACACCATCGTCGCCAAGGTGTTAAACCGGCGCGACGCTTCCTTCGGCGAGGACGGTTTCTCGGTCACGCTCGACCCGTTTGACCAGGGCCGGACCGGCTACATGTTCGACGTCAACCCGAACGGCATGCGCAGCGAGGCGATTTACACGGACAAAGATCGCCAGAACTGGGAATGGGAAGGCATCTGGGATGCCGCGGCGAGGATCGACGCCGAAGGCTGGACGGCCGAAGTCGCCATCCCGCTCAAGACGCTGTCCTTCGATCCTTCGCGGGACGCATGGGGCGTCAACTTCACGCGCTGGCATGGCGTTGACAGCGAGCAGTTCGGCTGGATGTCCTATAACCGCAGCCAGGACCTTTCGCGCACGGGACTCGTGACGGGTCTCGCCGGCCTGCACCAGGGCCGCGGCCTCGACGTGGTTCCGGGGCTTCGCACTGGCGCGACGCGAAACCACGAGACCGACGAAGAGGACGACTTCCTCGAGCCCTCGCTCGACGTGTTCTGGAAGGTCACGCCGTCGCTCACCGCGGCCCTGACGCTCAACCCGGATTTCGCCGGCACGACGGCGGACACGCGGCAGATCAACCTGACGCGCTTCGACCTGTTCTTCCCCGAGCAGCGGGCGTTCTTCCTGCAGGACTCGGACATCTTCGATTTCGCGGGGCTCGAGGAGCAGAGCGGCATCCCATTCTTCTCGCGCCGCATCGGTCTCGACGAGAACGGCGAAGCGCTGACGCTCGACGCCGGCCTCAAGCTGACCGGGCGGGCGGGGCCGCTCAACGTGGGCGTGCTGGGCGTGCGCCAGGATGCGGTCGCCGGTCCCGATTCCGCGGACCTCTTCGTCGGCCGCGTCGCGGTCAACGTTTTCGAGGAATCGAGCGTCGGGGCGATAGTGACGCACGGCAATCCCGACCCGGGCGTCGACAACAGCCTCGTGGGCGTCGACTTCCGCTACCTCAACACGCGCCTCGGCGACGACCGCAGCATCGAGGCGACGGCCTGGTACCAGCAGACCGACACCGAGGGCCTCGAGGACGACGACTCCGGCTATGGGTTTCGTTTCGCGATGCCGAACAGCGAGGGCTGGAGCGGGGAGATCGTCCACAAGGTCCTCGAGGAGAACTATTTCCCCGCGCTCGGTTTCGCGGCGCGCACGGATTTCGAGGCGACCTTCGGCGGGATCGGCTACACCTGGCGCCCGGTGGGCAGCTGGATCCGGAGCATCGAAACCGAGGCCGGCGCCGAGTTCGTCGAGCCGATCAACGGCAGCGACCGCAGCCACGAGATCTACTTCCAGCTCCTCGAGGCGGAGAACCAGGCGGCGGACAAGCTGACGCTCGAGCACGTCTTCTTCGAAGAGGAGTTCGTCGAGCCCTTCGAAATCTCCGAGGGTGTCGTGATACCGGCAGG
>DATMEC010000239.1:0-3083 GCA_035557125.1 Steroidobacteraceae bacterium | reverse complement strand
GATCTGGTCGAGGTCACTACCCTGGAAGAAGACCACGCCATCGTCCGGCGAGGCGTCCCCGCCCTCGGTGTAGAACTTGTCCGAAGTCTGGTAATCCGTGATCGAGGTGAATGTCGCGCTCCCGACGTCGTGATCGACGCGCACCTGCGCCCCGAAGATCTCGCGGTCGACGAAGGACGGCTCGGTTTCCGCGGTCTTCCACGGATCGCCGCCGCGGCTCGGGATGATCGAGTCCTCGCGGAAGCCTGTCCCGCTCTCGCCCGGTCCCGTGCCCCAGAAAGCGCAGGCGAGGTCGGGCGGCGTGAACTCGCCCTGGAACTCGGCGTTCGGGCAGGCCGGCTCGTGCGAATAGATCCCCGCCTGCGTCTCCTTGTCCGCCTTCAGGTAGCGGACGATGAGGTCCACGTCGGTCGCATCGCCCGGCTGCCAGGCGAGGCGGCCGCGCAGCGCGTAGTGGTCGTTGCCGCCGCGGTCCGGCACGCCGGGGATGATGGACTCCATCCAGCCGTCGTCCTGGTTGACGATGAAAGCGATGCGGCCCTGGACCGCGTCGCTGAGCGGGCCGGAGAGCGCGCCGTCGAGAATGACCGAGTTGTAGTTGCCGACGGTCAGGTTGCCATAACCCTCGAACTTCTCGGTCGGCCTGTTGGAGATGAACTGGATCGCGCCGCCCGTCGCGTTCCTGCCGAACAGCGTCCCCTGCGGGCCGCGCAGCGTCTCGACGCGCGCAAGGTCGAACACGGGGAAGCTCGCGAGGTTGATGGAGCTCGAGTAGCTGTCATCCTGGTACACGGCGACCGGTGGCTCCTGCTGGTCGCCGTAGTCGTTCTGCGAGACGCCGCGGATGTTGAACACGACCTGGGCGCTCGAGTACGCGTTCATCTTGAGGCCCGGCACCGCCTTCACGATGTCGGTCGCGGTCGTGATGTTGAGGTCCGAAAGCGCCTTCTCGCTGAGCGGCGTCACCGCGATGCCGACGTCCTGGATGTTCTGCTCGCGGCGCTGCGCCGTCACGACGACTTCCTCGAAGCGAGTCGTGGCCGGTGCCGGTGGCGTTTCCGCCTGGTCGGCACGGACCGACTGGGAACCGCACGTCACCGCAGCCAGGAGCGCGATACGAATGAACTGCATGAAACCCCCTCGCCCGGAAAAGTTATGGATGATCCGACCGATTGACCTCACGCATCCATTCGAGGACGTAGTCCGAAAAGGAACGCGCGACCTCCAGATGGTACTCCTCGGCGTTGCGCCTCCACAAAACGATCTCGGCCTTGGCAAACAGGGTGCGCGCACACATGCCGACCGGAAATGCCCCGGGATCGAGGTCGAGCGGGCAACCGCTCGCGAGAAGATCGCGAGCCCGGGGACCGTTCACGGCGATCGCCGCCTGGCGCTGGCTCACGTCCACCAGCGAATGCGCAAGTCCTTGAAGCGCCGCATCGAGTTCCGCCTGGAGGTGTTGGATTTGCCCGGCCGGCGCCAGCAGGAGCTGCTCGTCCGGCCCGAGCCACAGGGCTGCGCGTTCGGAATCCGCGTGAGCCCGGCAGGGATCTTCGGGCAGTGCAATACCGAAAGCCTTGCCTGCAGCTTCGCGCACGGGCCGTCCGGCTTGCAGGATGAAGCGCGCCGCGGGCGGGAGCCGCCGGACCCCGTCGGCCTCAAGCATGCAGGCGCGCTCCGTCCGGGTCGTAGAAAACCGGCGGCGTCACCGTGACCGGGACCTCGCCCGCGGGCATCGGCACATAGAGCATCGCGCCTTCGCGCGCGCGGCCGCCGGCCACCATCGCGAGCGCGATCGAATGCCCGAGGGTCGCGCTCGCATAGGACGAGGTCACGTGGCCGATGGCTTTCATCGGCGTCGCCTGTCCCGGCGTCTCGACGACCTGCGCGCCTTCCTCGAGCACGATGCCAGCATCACGCGTGCGAAGGCCGACGAGCTGCTTGCGGTCCGGGGACTGCATCGAGGCGCGCTCGAGCGAGCGCTTGCCGACGAACTCCGGCTTCTTCCGGCCGATGGCCCACCCGACGCCGGCATCGAGCGGCGTCGCCGTGCCGTCCGTGTCCTGGCCGACGATGATGTAGCCCTTCTCGGCGCGCAGCACGTGCATCGCCTCGGTGCCGTAGGGCGTGATGCCGCTGACGGCGCCCGCATCGCAGACGGCTTCCCACACGCTGCGGCCGTGGTCGGCCGGCACGTTGATCTCGTAGCCGAGCTCGCCGGTGAAGCTCACGCGAAACAGCAGGCCCGGCGCGCCCGCGATGCGCCCTTCGGCGAACGCCATGTGCGGCAACGCGGCGGACTGCAGGTCGATACCCTGCACCAGCGGAGTGAGTACCTGCCGCGCAAGCGGGCCCTGTACGGCAATGACCGCCCATTGCTCGGTGACTGAGGTGAGCCAGACCTCCAGGTCGGTCCACTCCGTCTGGCGGTAGTCCTCCATCATCGCGAGCACGCGCGCGGCGCCCCCGGTAGTCGTCGTCACGTGGAAGCGGTCCGGCGCGAGGCGTGCGATCACGCCGTCGTCAAAGATGAAGCCGTCGTCGCGCAGCAGGATCCCGTAGCGCGAGCGCCCCGGCGCAAGGCCGGAAAAGTCGTTGACGTAGAGGCGGTTCAGGAATTCCGCGGCGCCGGGGCCGCGCACCGCGATCTTGCCGAGCGTCGAAGCGTCGAAGACGCCGGCGCCTGTGCGCACCGCGCGGCACTCGCGCGCAACGGCCGCATGCAGGTCTTCCCCCGCGCGCGGAAAATATCGCGCACGCTTCCACTGGCCGACGTCCTCGAACACCGCACCCCGGCGCACGGCCGACTCATGCATGGGCGTCGTGCGCACGGGATCGAACAGCGCGCCGCGCGCGAGGCCCGCGAGGCTGCCGAAGCTGACCGGCGTGTACGGCATCCGAAACGTCGTGTGGCCGACGTCGGGCACCGCCTTGCCGAGCTGGCCGGCGACGATGCCGAGCACGTTCAGGCTCGAGGTCTTGCCCTGGTCGGTCGCCATGCCCGCCGTGGTGTAGCGCTTCACGTGCTCGATCGAACGGAAGCCTTCCCGGCTCGCGAGCGCGAGATCGCGCGCCGTCACGTC
>DATMEC010000238.1:0-9623 GCA_035557125.1 Steroidobacteraceae bacterium | reverse complement strand
CGCGTCTATGCGCCGGTCGGCTCGCACGAGGAACTGTTGCCGTACCTGGTGCGCCGCCTGCTCGAGAACGGCGCCAACACCTCGTTCGTGAACCGCATCGTGGACGAATCGCTGCCGGTCGAGGAGGTGGTCGGCGACCCGGTCGCCGACGTCGAGTTGGCGGGCTGCGGGCCTCACCAGCGCATTCCGCTGCCGCGCGGCCTGTTCGGCGTTGAGCGCGCCAATTCCGCGGGCATCAATCTCCCGGACGGCGGCGAACAGCGCCGCCTCGCCGCCGCCTGCGGCGAGGCGCTCGGGCGGGGGCTTGTCGCGCGCCCGATAATCGGCGGGAGCGAGCGGGATGGCGAGCGCCGCGCCTGCCGCTCGCCGGGAAACCTCGACCGCATCGTCGGCGAGGCCACCGACGCCGACGCCACGCTCGCCGCCGAGGCAATCGATCTGGCGGCGAACGCCCAGCCCGACTGGGATCGCGTGCCGGTGGCGACGCGCGCGCGGCTGCTGCGCGATGCAGCGGACCGCCTCGAGCGCGAAACGGCGCGCTTCGTCGCCATCTGCGTCGCGGAAGCGGGCAAGACGGTCCCAGACTCGATCGCCGAGGTTCGCGAGGCGGTCGACTTCCTGCGCTACTACGCGGCGCGGGCGGAGGAGGATTTCGGGAGGCCGCAGCCGATGCCGGGCCCGACCGGCGAGTCAAACCGGCTGTCGCTCCGCGGACGCGGTGTCTTCGCATGCATCAGCCCCTGGAACTTTCCGCTCGCGATCTTTACCGGCCAGGTCGCCGCGGCGCTCGCCGCGGGCAACGGCGTAATCGCGAAGCCGGCCGAGCAGACCCGGCTGGTCGCCGCGGAGATGGTGCGGCTCCTGCACGCGAGCGGCATCCCCGGCGACGTGCTGAACCTTGTTCCGGGGCGCGGCTCGAAGATCGGGCCGGTGCTGACGGGCGATCCGCGCATCGCGGGCGTTGTGTTCACTGGCTCGACCGAGACCGCGCAGCTCATCAACCGCTCGCTGGCGGCCCACGACGGCCCGCTCGCCGCGCTGATCGCGGAGACCGGCGGCCAGAACGCGATGATTGTCGACAGTTCGGCGCTGCCCGAGCAAGTCGTGAACGACGCCGTGACCTCGGCCTTCAATGCGGCCGGCCAGCGCTGCTCGGCACTGCGCGTGCTTTTCGTGCAGGAGGACATCGCGCCACGCGTGCTCGAGCTGCTCGCGGGCGTCATGGACACGCTCGCGATCGGCGACCCCGCGCTGCTCGCCACCGACGTCGGCCCCGTCATCGACGAGGACGCGCTGGCGACGCTCGACGCGCACGCGCGCGCGATCGTCACGGGCAGCCCCTGGCATCACCGAGCGCGGTTGCCGGCCGGCCTCGCGCGCGGATACTACTTCGCGCCGCTCGCGGTCGAGATCGACGGCATCGCGCGGCTCGAACGCGAGGTGTTCGGGCCGGTCCTGCACGTAGTGCGGTTCCAGGGGTCCCGGATCGAGGAGATCGTTGATTCGATCAACGCGAGCGGCTACGGCCTCACGCTCGGCGTGCACACGCGCATCGACAGCGTCGCGCGTCGCATCGCGGCGCGCGCGCGCGTCGGCAATGTCTACGTGAACCGGAACATGATCGGCGCGGTCGTGGGCGTGCAGCCGTTCGGGGGCTGCGGGCTCTCGGGCACGGGGCCGAAGGCCGGCGGGCCTCACTACCTGCCGCGGTTCGCCACCGAGCAAACAGTGACGATCAACACGGCTGCAGTTGGTGGCAACGCCACGCTGCTGTCGCTCGGCGAGAGTTGACGAAGGCGGGTCGGGGACCCGTTTCGGGACCGCCATGAATACATCCATGTAGGCTTCGGGCGCGCCATCCATGGCGCGCACGATCCCGAAACGGGTCCCCGACCCGCCTTCGTCACATCATGCCGGTCTGTAGGCGCGCCGATTCCGACATCATCGACTGGTTCCACGGCGGATCGAAGACGAGTTCGACATCGACGTTGCCGACCGTCGGAATGAGCTTCAGTTTGTCGCGTACGTCGGCGACCAGGACCTCGCCCATGCCGCATCCGGGAGCGGTGAGAGTCATCTTAACGGCGATGTCGCGCGTGCCGTCAGTGTCGGGTTTGATGAGGCAGTCGTAGACCAGGCCGAGGTCGACGATGTTGATCGGGATCTCCGGATCGAAGCAGGTGCGCAGCTGGTCCCAGACCACCCGGTTCACGTCCTCGTCCGACGCGCCGGACGGGAGCGCCGGCGGCTGGATCGGCTCCTTGCCGATCGCGTCTCCGTCGACGCCGGCGATGCGGAACAGGTTGCCCTCGACGTAGATCGTGTAGCTGCCGCCGAGCGCCTGCGTGATCGTGCCGACGGTGCCCGGCCGCAGCTTCACCTCGACGCCCGCCGGCACGATGACGGCACGCACGTCGCGGTTGACGACTACTGGCTCGTGGGCGGCGTGGCGCATGCTCATTCCGTCGTGACCGGTTCGCGGCCGCCTGCGAGCGCCGCGTTCAGCGTGTGCCAGGCGAGGCTCGCGCACTTGACCCGTGCCGGGAACTCGCGCACGCCCGCGAGCGCGGCCAGCTTGCCCAGGTGCCCGGCATCCGCCCGCTCGCCGGTCAGCATGCGGTGCACGGCGCCGAATAACTCGGCCGCTTCCGCGCGCGTGCGTCCCTTGACCGCCTCGCTCATCAGCGAGGCAGAGGCGGTCGAGATCGCACAGCCGCTGCCCTCGAACTTGAGGTCCCGGATCACGTCGCCCGCCAGCTCGACGTCGAGGCTGAGCCGGTCGCCGCACAACGGGTTGTCGCCCTCGGCATGGTGAGTCGCGCCGGGAAGCTGGCCGCGGTTCCGCGGGCTGCGGTTGTGGTCGACGATCACGTCGCGGTAGAGCTCGGCGAGATCCATCAGCGCAGCATCCGGACCGCGTCGCCGAGCGCGTCGACCAGCGCGTCGACTTCCGCCGACGTGTTGTAGAGGCCGAACGACGCGCGCGTCGTCGCCGGGACGCCGAAGAACTCCATGACCGGCATAGCGCAGTGATGGCCGGTGCGAACCGCGACGCCGCGCGAATCGAGCACCGTTCCGAGGTCGTGCGGATGGATGCCCTCGACCGTAAAGGACACGAGGCTCGACTTGATTGGCGCCGTGCCGACGAGCGTGAGTCCGTCCACCGCGGCGAGCCTCGCGGTGGCGTACTCGAGCAGGCGCTCCTCGTGGGCCGCGATACGCTCGATGCCGATTCGGCCGAGGTAGTCGATCGCGGAACCGAGGCCGACCGCGCCGCCGATGTTGGGCGTGCCCGCCTCGAATCGGTGCGGCAGGTGGTTCCAGGTCGAGCCCTCGAAGGACACTGAGAGAATCATGTCGCCGCCGCCTTGCCACGGCGGCATGGCGGCGAGCAGCGGCTCGCGCGCGTAGAGCACGCCGATGCCGGTCGGGCCGTACATCTTGTGCGCGGAGAACGCGTAGAAATCGCAGCCGAGCGCCTGTACGTCCACGGACAGGTGCGGAACCGCCTGTGCGCCATCGACCACGGTCGCGATCCCGCGCTCGCGGGCCGCGGCGACGAAGTCCGCGAGCGGCAGCACCGTGCCGAGCGCGTTCGATACGTGGGCGAGGGCAACCACGCGCGTCTGCGGGCCGAGGATTTCGAGATACGCATCGAAGTCGACGACGCCGTGCCGGTCGATCGGCACCACGCGAAGCCTCGCCCCCGCCTGCGCGGCGAGCAGCTGCCAGGGCACGATGTTCGAGTGATGCTCGAGGCGGGTGACGACGATCTCGTCGCCTGCGGCGAGCTGCGGCCGGCCGTACGACTGGGCGACGAGGTTGATCGCCTCGGTGGTCCCGCGGACGAAGACGATCTCCGCGGTCGAAGCCGCGTTCACGAAGCGGCGCGCCTTCTCGCGCGCGCCCTCGAACAGTGCGGTCGCCTCCTGGGAGAGCGTGTGCACGCCGCGGTGGACGTTCGCGTGATGGGCGCGCGCGTAGTCCGCGACCGCGTCGATGACCGCCGACGGCTGCTGCGAAGAGGCGGCATTGTCGAGGTAGGCCAGCGGATGGCCGTTGACCCGGCGCGCGAGCACGGGAAAGTCGGCACGCACGCGGGCCACGTCGAGCGCGATCGCGGCTTCGCGGGCGGCGGCCATCAGACGGCGCCCCGGATCAGATCGCGGTCCGGCAGGGCGCCCGCGACCAGAGCCTCCGCGGCTTCGCGCACGGCGGCGAGCGGAACGCGGCCGATCAGGTCGCGGCAGAACGCGAAGGTGAGGAGCGCGCGGGCGGCGGCCTCGTCCAGGCCGCGTGACCGGAGATAGAAGACGTGTTCGTCGTCGAGCGTCCCGGTGGTCGCGCCATGGCGGCACTGGACGTCGTCGACGTTGATCTCGAGCTGCGGCCGCGTGTTGATCTCGGCGAGCGGCGACAGCAGCAGGTTCCGGCTCGTCTGGCTGGCATTGGACCCGCGCGCGGAGGCCTCGACCGTGACGCGGCCGTTGAAGGCGCCACGGCCGCGTGCGGCGGCGACGCCGCGGTACTCCTGCACGGTCTCGGTGGCCGCGCCGCGATGGGTGACCTTCGTCAGGAGGTCGACCTGCCGGTCGCCGTCGGCGAGGAAGAGTCCGTCCAGCCGGCAGGCCGCGTGAGCGCCCTCGAGCACGAGGTCGAGGTTCGAGCGCAGCAGGCGCCCGCCGAGCACGAGCAGGTGTTGCTCGTACCGGCTGTGCGCTGCGGCGCGCACGACCCAGGTCTCGACCTGCGCGGCGGCCGGGCCGTGCTCGTGCAGGCGCAGGTGGCTGACGGCCGATCCCTCGCCGAGGGCGAGTTCAGCCGCGAGGTTGCCGAGCGCCGCCGCCTCGCCCAGGGCGACGAAATGCTCGAACAGCGTCAGTCGCGCGCCGGCACCGGCGTCGACGACGACTCGCGCCTGGTGGACCGCCGGCGAGCCGGCGGTCGTGACGTGCGCGAGGTACACCGGTTCCGCGACCTCGCAGCCGGCAGCGACGCGGATGAGCACGCCGCCCGCGGCGAACGCGTCGGCGAGGAGTGCGTAACGGTCGTCGGCGGCGTCTCCCGGCGCGCGCAGCAGCGAATTCGCCCCCTCGGGGTCGCGCTCGATCAGGTCCGCGATGTCGACCACCTCGAGGCCCGTGGGGGCAGGCGTCGAGAGCGGCGCCGAATGGCGGCCGTCGACCAGCACGACGCGGTGCGCGCCCGGGACTCCGAGGAGCCGGGCGGCGGCCGAATCCGGCGCCGGACGCGCGGCCGGCTCGGCGTCGAACGCGTATTCGCCGATGCGGGCATGGTCGAGGTACTTCCAGTTTTCGTCGCGGCGGTCGGGGAGCCCGCGCTCGACGAGCCGGCCGAGTGCGGCATGGCGCCGGCGTGCCCAGGCGGCTCCTCCGCCGAGCCGGGGCGCAAGCCGGGCATGGGCGGCGCTGATGCGTTCGATAGGGCTCGCCGCGGTCATGCGGCCGCCGTCCCAGGGCGTAGCCAGTCGTAGCCGCGGCGCTCGAGCTCGAGCGCGAGCTCGCGGCCGCCGCTCTTGACGATGCGGCCACCCGCGAGCACGTGCACCTGGTCCGGCACGACGTGGTCGAGGAGGCGCTGGTAGTGGGTCACGAGCACGATGGCGCGCCCGGGCGCGCGCATGGCATTGACGCCGTCCGCGACCACCTTGAGGGCGTCGATGTCGAGGCCCGAGTCGGTCTCGTCGAGGAGTGCGAGAGTCGGCTCGAGCAGGCTCATCTGCATGATCTCGTTGCGCTTCTTCTCGCCTCCCGAGAAGCCCTCGTTCACGCCCCGGTTCAGGAGCGACTCGTCCATGCGCATCGAAGCGAGCTTCGCTCGCACGAGGTTCAGGAACTCGAACGCGTCGAGCTCAGGCAGTCCGCGATGTTTGCGCTGGGCATTCAGCGCGGCTTTCAGCAGATAGACGTTGTTGACGCCCGGAATCTCGACGGGGTACTGGAACGCGAGGAACAATCCCTCGCGCGCGCGCAGCTCGGGAGCCATCGCCAGCAGGTCGCGGCCGAGGTAGGTGACGCTGCCCGAGACGACTTCGAATCCGGGACGGCCCGCGAGCACGCCGGTGAGCGTGCTCTTGCCCGAGCCGTTCGGCCCCATGATCGCGTGCACCTCGCCCGCGCGCACGGCGAGCGAAAGCCCGTCGAGGATGAGCCTCTCGCCGGCCCGCACGACGAGGTCACGCACCTCGAGGATCAGCGGTCCGTCACCGCTCATCCGACCGCTCCTTCGAGGCTGACCGCCAGCAGGTTCTGCGCTTCGACGGCGAATTCCATCGGCAGCTCCCGGAAGACTTCACGGCAGAAGCCGTTCACGATCATGTTGACGGCGTCCTCGGCCGAGATGCCACGCTGCAGGCAGTAGAAAAGCTGGTCCTCCGAGATCTTGGAGGTCGTCGCCTCGTGTTCGACCACGGCCGTCGGGTTCCTGACCTCGATGTAGGGGAAGGTGTGCGCGCCGCAGTCCGGCCCCATCAGCAGCGAGTCGCACTGCGTGTGGTTGCGCGCGCCTTCCGCGCCCGGCAGCACCTTGACGAGGCCGCGATACGCATTCTGGCCGTGACCCGCGGAGATGCCCTTCGAGATGATCGTGGAGCTGGTGTTTCGGCCCATGTGGATCATCTTGGTGCCGGTGTCGGCCTGCTGGTGGTGGTTGGCGAGCGCGACCGAGTGGAACTCGCCGACCGAGCCGTCGCCGCGCAGGATGCAGCTCGGGTACTTCCAGGTGATCGCGGAGCCCGTCTCCACCTGCGTCCACGAGATCTTCGAGTTGCGCCCCCGGCAGTCGCCGCGCTTGGTGACGAAGTTGTAGATGCCGCCGACGCCGTTCTCGTCGCCGGGGTACCAGTTCTGCACGGTCGAATACTTGATCTGGGCGCCGTCGAGCGCGACGAGCTCGACCACTGCCGCGTGCAGCTGGTTCTCGTCGCGCTGCGGGGCAGTGCAACCTTCAAGATAGCTGACGTACGCACCTTCCTCCGCGATGATCAGCGTGCGCTCGAACTGCCCGGTCTTCGCGGCGTTGATGCGGAAGTAGGTCGACAGCTCCATCGGGCAGCGCACGCCTTTCGGCACGAACACGAAAGAGCCGTCGGTGAACACGGCCGAGTTCAGCGCCGCGTAGAAGTTGTCGCCGACCGGCACCACGCTGCCGAGGTATTTCTCGACCAGCGCGGGGTGGTTCTGCACGGCCTCGGAGAATGGGCAGAAGATCACGCCGGCTTCGGCCAGGCGCTCCTTGAAGGTGGTCGCGACCGAGACGCTGTCGAACACGGCGTCCACCGCGACGCCCGCGAGGCGGGCGCGCTCGTGCAGCGGGATGCCGAGCTTGTCGTAGGTTTCGAGCAGCTTCGGGTCCACGTCGGCAAGCGACTTCGGGCCGTCCTTGTCCCGCTTCGGCGCCGAGTAGTACGAGATCGCCTGGAAGTCGATGGGTGGGTAGTGCACGCGCGCCCACGCGGGCTCGCCCATGCGCATCCACCGCCGGAACGCCTTGAGCCGCCAGTCGAGCATGAAGGCCGGCTCGCTCTTCTTCGCCGAGATCAGCCGGATAACGTCCTCGTCGAGGCCCGGCGCGACCGTGTCGCTCGCGATATCCGTCACGAAGCCATGGCGGTACTTGCGGGCGACCAGGGTTTCGAGCTCGGGCTGCTTTGCGGACATGGCCAGCTCAGCCCCGCGCCGGCGTGCGAGCCGGCACCGTCGCGTGCGAAAAGTCCGGCGCCGCGAAAGCCGCGTCGCGCCGCGCCAGCGCCTCGAGGCTTACATCGGCGAGCGCGCGGCGGATGGACCGGCTGATGCGCTGCCAGCCGTGGCCGACGAGGCAGGTTGATTCGATGTCGCAGTGGCCCGCGCCGCCCGCGCATTCCGTGAGCGCGACCGGCCCTTCGACCGCGTCGATGATGTCGGCGGCGCTGATGGAAGCCGCCGGGCGGGCCAGCTGGTAGCCGCCGTGGGCGCCGCGCACCGAGCGCACGACGCCCGCGCGCTGGAGTTCCTTGAGCAGCTTGCTCACGGTCGGGACGCCGATGTGCGTGCGCTCGGCGATTTCGGTGGCGCTCGCGAGCGCGCCGCCCGCGAGGCTTGCCAGGATCACGGTCGCATAATCCGTCAGGCGGCTGATGCGCAACATCGGTGCGGTCTCCGTTGGACCCATTAAACAGGACGATTTTAGTACTATTAAGCCTTCGGCGGTAGGGGGCGGCAGCGCTCTGGTATCCTTCGCGCCCGGCATTCGGAGGGTCGATAACCTATGGACATCAAGGCACTGGACAGCAACGCGAAGGCGATGGTCGCCCCCGGAAAGGGCATCCTGGCGGCCGACGAATCGACCGGTACGATCAAGAAGCGTTTCGACAAGATCGGGCTCGAGTCCAGCTTCGAGTCGCGCCGCGCTTACCGCGAGCTGCTGTTCACCGCGGCCGGTGCCGAGAAGCACATTTCCGGCGTGATCCTGTACGACGAGACCCTCCGGCAGCAGGCCGCCGACGCCCAGCCGTTCCCGAAGCTGCTCGCCGCGCGCGGCATCCTCCCTGGCATCAAGGTGGACGCGGGCGCGAAGCCGCTCGCCGGTTTCCCGGGTGAGACGGTCACCGAAGGGCTCGACGGCCTGCGCGAGCGGCTGGCCGAATACCACGGCCTCGGGGCACGCTTCGCCAAGTGGCGCGCGGTCATCGACATCGGCGCCGGCATACCGACCGCCGGCTGCATCGCCGCGAATGCGGAGGCGCTCGCGCGCTATGCGGCCCTCTGCCAGGAGGCCTCGATCGTCCCGATCGTCGAGCCCGAGGTGCTGATGGACGGCGACCACGGACTCGAGCGCTGCGAGGAAGTGACGGACGCGACGCTCGAGGGCGTCTTCGACGCGCTGTTCCTGCACCGCGTGCGCCTCGAGGGCATGGTGCTGAAGCCCAACATGGTCATCGCCGGCAAGAAGTCCGCAAAGCAGGCGACGGCCGCCCAGGTGGCCGATGCCACCGTGCGCTGCCTGCTGCGGCGGGTTCCCGCGGCGGTGCCGGGCATCGCCTTCCTGTCGGGCGGGCAGAGCGAAAGCGATGCGACGCTGCACCTGTCGCTCATGAACCGCTCGCGCAAGCTCCCGTGGGAACTGTCCTTCAGCTACGGCCGCGCGCTCCAGCAGAGCACGCTGGATGCCTGGAAGGGCAAGGCCGCGAACGTTTCCGCCGCGCAGAAGGCATTCCTCAAGCGCGCGAAGCTGAACGGCCTCGCGCGGGACGGCAGCTACGAAGCGGCGATGGAGCAGGCCGCGGCCTGAGGGCCGCCGCCTCGGAACCGGATTTGGGTGCTGAAGGCAGTCGCGGGTCCGGCGCGATCGTCCGCGTCCGCGGCCTGCATTACAGCGCGGGTAACCGCGAGATCTTTTCCGGCATCGATCTCGATTTCCCGCGCGGGGCGGTCACGGCGGTCATGGGCCCGAGCGGCAGCGGCAAGACGACGCTGCTCAGGCTCATCACGGGGCAGGCCCGCCCGGACCGGGGCCTCGTGGAATTCGACGGCCAGGAAGTCGCGCAGCTGTCGCGCGCGGCGCTGTACCGGACCCGCCGCCGCATGGGCATGCTGTTCCAGAATGGCGCGCTGCTGACCGAC
>DATMEC010000237.1:0-2399 GCA_035557125.1 Steroidobacteraceae bacterium | reverse complement strand
ACGGCCATGGCGCTCATCCTGATCGTCGACGATTCGCCGACCGAGGTGTTCCAGATGCGTCGCATGCTGGAGAACCACGGCTTCGAGACCGAGGGCGCGGCCGACGGCGCCGAGGGCATCCGCAAGGCGCGCGAGATCCGGCCCGACCTCATCCTCATGGACATCGTCATGCCGGGCGTCGACGGCTTCCGCGCGACGCGCACCCTCGCCAACGACCCGGCGACGCGCAAGATCCCGGTGATCATGGTGTCGAGCAAGAGCCAGGAAACCGACCGCATCTGGGGCATGCGCCAGGGCGCGGTCGATTTCCTCGTCAAGCCGGTGACCCCGGCGCAACTCGTGGAGAAAGCGCAGGCCGCGCTGCTCGCAGGTTGACCGGATGCAGGCTGAGCCGACCCTGAGGGCCCTGCGCGACCGGCCGTTCGAGCTGCTGCTGGCACTGGAAACCCGCGCGCGCGAAGTCGCCGCGGGCCAGCGCGAGGGCGCGGCGGCCCAGGAGTGGATCGGCGTCGCTTTCCGCATGGGCGGCGAGACATTCCTCGTCGAGCGCGACGAGGCGCGCGAGGTCATGGGCCTGCCGGCACCGGTCACCCGCGTGCCCGGCGCGCGGCGCTGGATCCTGGGCCTCGCGAACGTTCGCGGGCAGCTCCTTCCGGTGATCGACCTGAAGCAATATCTCGGCAGCGGCGAGCTGACGGTTGGGCGGAACACACGCGTGATCGTCGTCAACCACCGCGAGATACCGGCCGGTCTCGTGGTCGACGAGGTCCTGGGATTCCGGCGCTTCGCCGAGCGCGAGTTCTCGGCGGAGGCGCCGCCGACGATGATCCGCTGCGAGCATTACCTCGGCGGGTCGTTCCGGCGCGGCAGCGAGGCCTGGCCGGTGCTGAGCCTGCGAATGCTGGTGGAAAGCCCCGGGTTCCTGCACGGCTCGAACTGAGGCGCGAAGGGAGAAGGTTCCGGAGAATGGTCAACCAGCCCGATAAATTTGCGGTCGCGAAGTGGATGCCGGCGCTGCTCGTAGGCGGCCTCGTCGCCGCGCTCGTGGCCGCCGTGCTCGTCGTCCTCGCAGGCCGCGCCGAGACCGCCGAGCGCGGCTACCGCGAGCACCTTGCCGAGCTCACCGTCCTTGCCGGCAGCATGCCGGGACAGGCAGGTAGCGCCGCGCGCGGCGATGCCGTCGCGTTCGACCGGCTGGCCGAATCGCAGGCGTCGCTCGAGCGCGTGCTCGGAGAGATCGACGCGGGCAGCTCGCCGTTCGCGGCGCTGTCGTCGGAGAGCGCGCGACGCCTCGGTGGCGAGTCCGCCTGGAACACACTGATCGAGTCCTCGAAGCGGGTGCTGGCCGCGCGCACGGTCGCTGGCGAACTCGGCAAGTCGGCGGCGGAATCGCGGGCCATCCTCGGCCGCGTGCTCGCGGCGACCGGCAATGCCGTGTCTGCGCCGGGCGGCTTGAGCGCCATGCGGGTACTTCCACGCTTCGAGACCGTGGCGCAGCGCACGAGCGACGACCTCGAACAGCTCGAGGCGGCCGTCAACCCGGCCGAGGTGTCGCGCCGGATCACCGAGAGCACGGCGCTGCTCGAGCAGTTTCTCGGGGGCCTCGCAGGCACCGACACGACGGCCGGCGTGACAGCAGTCGAGGGCGAGGCGGCGAGCCGCCTTGCCGAGGTCCAGACGGCTTTCGCCGCCTACGAGCAGCAGTTGCAGGGCACGCTCGAACGGGCGGGCCTGCTCGCGACCGCGCAACAGGCCGCCACCGACCTTGCCTCGGCCGCGGACGGGTTGCAGAAGTCGCTGGACACGCAATCGGCGGCCGACCCCGGCGAGTCGCGCGGCGCGACGCCTGCGCTCGTCGCGCTCGCGATCGCGGTGCTGTGCTTCGGCGGCGCGCTGTGGGGCTGGTCTTCGCAGGCCGGGATGCGGCGCGTCGCGAGCCTCGAGTCCGAGCGCAACCGCCGCAACCAGGACGCCATCCTGCGCCTGCTCGACGAGATGTCGAGCCTCGCCGACGGCGACCTCACCGTGCAGGCGACGGTCACCGACGACATCACGGGCGCGATCGCCGATTCGATCAACTACGCGATCGAGGCGTTGCGCGAGCTCGTCGCCACGATCAACGACACCGCGATGCAGCTCGACCAGGCGACGCGCCAGACCCAGGCGGCGGCCGGGCACCTGGCCAAGGCGAGCGTGGCGCAGTCGCGCCAGGTCGCTGCCGCGACCGACGCGGTCAGCGCAATGGCGGCGTCGATCGAGGAAGTCTCCGGCAACGCCGAGCGCTCGTCCGACGTCGCCCGCCACGCGGTCGACGTGGCGCACAAGGGCGGCGACGCCGTGCGCCGGACGATCGACGGCATGAACACGATCCGCGAGAACATCCAGGACACGTCGAAGCG
>DATMEC010000236.1:0-7085 GCA_035557125.1 Steroidobacteraceae bacterium | reverse complement strand
CCAAAACCCGCTTTTCGTATATATTGCGCAGCCCGACGAGAGTCGGGTTTTACACATATATCATTGTTTTCTCTAGGAATTCTACGGAATGAAAGAGCGCAATGAGGAATCTTTCGACCTCGAGGACGAGTTCCTCGGGGAGACCGCGGAACAGGACGGCGACCTCGACCGGCTCATCGTAGTCGAGCGCCGGCCCAAGGGTCCCAAGCGCCCGGTGCAGCAATCGGCCTGGAGCCGCGTCGAGGATGTCCTCGCCGAAAAACGACTTCAGCGCGAACTCGCGGAGTTCGGCGACGTCGACGAAGCATGATGAGTGCGCACCGCCCGGTGCGCTGCCGATGAAGGGCCGCAGTCCGCCAGGGTTGCGGCCTTTTGTTTGGTGGCGCACGCGCCGCGAGGCGCTGCTTGCGTGTCTCGGCGCTCGCGACTGCGCCTACGTCTACGACCTCGCGACGGTGCAGAGGCAAGTCGCGGCGTTCGGCGTGCTGCGCTCCGTCACGCAGGTCCTGTATGCGCTGAAGGCGAATCCCCACCCGCAGATCCTGCGCTCCGTCCACGCGGCCGGCTGCGGATTCGAGTGCGTCTCGCGCGCTGAGGTCGAACGCGTTCTCGCCGAGGTGCCCGGCGCCTCCCGCGAGCACCTGCTGTTCACGCCGAACTTCGCCCCCCGCACCGAGTACGCGTGGGCCCTCGAACGTGGGCTGCGCGTGACCGTGGACAACCTCTCGATCCTGCGCGACTGGCCCGCGCTGTTCGACGGCCGCGAGATCTTCCTGAGGCTGGATGCCTCGAGCGGCCGCGGTCATCATGAGAAGGTCCGGACCGGCGGACTGCACTCGAAGTTCGGCGTGCCCCCAGCCGAGTTCGGCGAACTGCCCGGCGCGGTTGCGGCAGCGGGCGCGCGCGTCGTCGGCCTGCACGTGCACGGCGGCAGCGGCAATTTCGAACTGGCGGCATGGCTCGATCCGGCGCGGATCCTCGCCGCCGAGGCGGCGCGGCATCCCGGCGTGAGGATCCTGAACCTCGGGGGCGGCATCGGGATTCCTGAACGGGCCGACCAGGCGCCCCTGGACCTGCGAGCGCTCGAAGCCGCGCTGGCGGGAGTCAGGGCATCGCATCCCGGACTCGAATTGTGGATGGAGCCCGGGCGCTATTTCGTGGCGGCTGCCGGCGTCTTGCTCGCGCGAGTGACCCAGACCAAGGGCAAGGGCGACAAGCGTTACGTCGGTGTCGCGACGGGAATGAATTCGCTGATCCGTCCGGCGCTCTACGGCGCGCGCCACGAGATCGTCAACCTGAGCCGGCTCGACGAGCCGCCGAGCCAGACCTGCACGATCGTCGGCCCGATCTGCGAGAGCGGTGACGAGCTCGGCCGCGACCGCCGGCTGCCGCGTTGCGTCGAGGGCGACGTGCTGCTCGTGGCCGATGCAGGTGCATACGGGCACGCGATGGCTTCCAGCTACAACCTGCGGGAGCCGGCGCCCGAGCTCGTAATGCCCGAATGACCGAAGTTCACCGGTCGCACCTCTGGCAGCTCATCGCCATCAATGCGATCTGGGGTCTCAACATCGTGGCAGTCAAGCTGAGTGCCGACCGCTTCCCGCCGGTGTTCCTGACTTTCCTGCGCTTCCTGATCGTCGGGCTCGTCGTCTGGCCATGTCTGCGCCTGCGCCGCGGCGAGATGCGCTGGCTGATGGTCGCCGCGACCTGCAGCGGCGGGCTGCAGTTCGCATTGATGTATTCCGGAGTCGCGGTTTCCGGCAACATGTCCTCGGTCGCGATCGCGGGCCAGCTCGGCGTGCCATTCGCGACGCTGATGTCGGTGGCGCTGCTCGGCGAGGTCATTCACTGGCGGCGCTGGCTCGGCATCGCAATGTCGTTCGCAGGCGTGGTCATCATCGGCTTCAGTCCCGAAGTGCTGACTTCCGCGACTGGGCTCATGCTCATCGTCATCGCCGCGTTCGTCGGCTCGGTCGGACTCGTCGCCATCAAGCGCGTGCGCGATCTCGAGCCGCTGGAACTCCAGGCCTGGCTCGCCTGGGGCAGCCTGCCGGTCCTGCTGCCGCTGTCGCTCGTGATCGAGGACGGGCAGCTCGCGAGCCTTGGCCTTGCGGGCCTGTCCGGGTGGGGTGCGCTCCTTTATTCGGCCGTCCTTGCGAGCCTCGTTGCCCACACCTCGTACTTCGCGCTCATCCGGCGTTACCCGGTGTCGAGCATCGCCCCGGTGACGGTCCTGACGCCGTTGTTCAGCGTGTTCTTCTCGGTGATGTTGCTTGGCGACGTGCTCGATTCGCGCATGGTGGCCGGAGGGCTCCTCACGCTGAGCGGCGTGACGGTGATCCTGGTGCGCGAGCGCAAACCGGTGCCCACCGGCACCTGATCATGTCGTCGAACCCGAATCGCCCTGCGGCGGCGTTCAAGGGCATAGACATCCTGCGGAGGTGATTATGTCCACGTCGCACATGGCCGGCGCGCCGCGGCAGGTGGCCGTCCTGGCAACCATCGGCGGGCTCCACATCGGGGCGTTCGTGCTGGCCGTGGCAGGGCTCGGTCCGCGCCTGGACTGGCTGCAACCGGCTCCGCCACCCTTCATCTACGTGCTGCCTAAACCGCTGTTGTCGGTGCCCGCGGCGCCGCGCCAGCCCGGACCCCCCGATTACACCCTGCCGCGCCTGCCGCTGCCCGAGGTGCCGATCCCCGATTTCGAACAGGAGCGAGGCCTGCAGGTCGACGCTAATGCGGCGACGGATCCCGCATCAGGTTCGGGACCTGCCGTCGCGGTCGCGGATGTACGCGCCCCGTCGGTGCGCGATCGTGACAGCCGGCTGGCGGCGCTCGTCGATGCCTGCTATCCGGCTGCGTCCCGACGGTTGAGCGAGGAGGGGCGAATTGTCGTCCGGGTCGAAGTCGACGCTGCCGGCCGCGCCAGCGCCTGGAACGTCGCAGGAGGCTCGGGCTTCGCACGGCTCGATGCCGCGGCCGCATGCGTGATCCGCCGGCTGGAGTTCAACCCGGGACGTCATGACGGCGTGGCCGTGGCGGCGAGCGTGATGCTCCCGATCGTGTTCCGGCTGCACTGATCGGTTCCCGGGCCGCGGGCGTTTGCTATGCTCGGTCTACTGCCGCTAAACCGGTGGCGCCCGGCGCTTGCAGTCAATACGGCCAACCGCTAAGGTGGCCGTGGCCGGGTTCGGGGCGTGCTTGAATGCGCGTCGAGAAGAAAGTTGGCAGGGGCCGTGGCCCGGACTTCGGGCATACGACCGGCTAGTTCAGTCGAGGGGTAAGACAGGACCGGTATGGCGAATACCTATTCTGCGGGTGGCTCTCGCACCACGGCCGTTTTCGTCGGCATCATCGTCCTGCACGTGATTTTCTTCTGGGCCCTTAAACAGGGCCTCGTTCGCTCGGGCATCAAGATCGTCCAGGATTTCTCGATCATGGACCTGCCGCCGCCACCGCCGCCGCCGGAAGACCTCGACGAGCCTCCGCCGCCGCCGCCGGTGGACGTGCCGCCGCCGGTCGTGCCGCCGCCGCTGATCGAGTTGCCGGCGTTCGAGGGCCCGTCGTCCGCAATCACCGCGAAGGTCCAGGAGACGCCGCGTCAGCAGCCGCAGACGCCGGCACGCCAGGTGCAGATCACGCCGCCGCGGTTCAAGTCGCGCAGCGATCGCATCAGCGCCGCAATTGCCGCCTGCTATCCGTCGGCTTCGCGCCGGCTCAGCGAGGAAGGCCGCGTCGTCGCGACGATCACCGTCGGCGCCGACGGCAAGGCTGGCCCGGTTTCGGTCACGCAAAGCAGCGGATTCCCGCGGCTCGACGGCGCCATCGAGTGCGTGGTGCGCCGGCTGCCGTTCGAGCCGGGCAAGCGCGACGGCCAGGCCGTCGAAGCGCAGGTTTCGGTGCCGATCGTCTTCAAGCTGGAGTGACAACTCGAGGGATCGTCAGGACCGGAGAGGCGGGTTCGCGACAGGCGGATGGGCTTTCCGGAGCATCTATTCTGTTAGAGGGATTGCAGCATGGCTGATGGAACCACAGTAACCGACAACCCGTACGGCATCGAAGCGCTCTGGACCACGAGCGACTATGTCGGCAAGGGCGTTTTCGTCATCCTGATCATCATGTCGCTCTGGTCATGGCTCGTCATGATCAACAAGTGGCTCGACCAGCGCATGCTGCGCAAGGTCGCGAGCGAAGCTGAGAAGTCCTTCTGGACTGCCGGCTCGATCCAGGAAGGAATTGGCAAGCTGAAGAGCAAGGTCAACCCTTTCCGTGACATCGCCCAGGACGGCGTGCAGGCGGTTGAACACCACCGCCGCAGCGCCGCGCGCGACGTCACGAGCAACATCGAGCTCGGCGACTGGGTCCGCACGCACATCGACAGGCGTACGACCATGCTGCAGTCGAGTCTGCAGAGCGGGATGGTGGTCCTCGCGTCGGTCGGCGCGACGGCGCCATTCGTCGGCTTGTTCGGCACGGTGTGGGGCATCTACAACGCGCTGATCAGCATTTCGATCGCCGGCCAGGCGTCGCTCGACAAGGTCGCCGGACCCATCGGCGAGGCACTCATCATGACGGCGCTCGGCCTCGCGGTGGCGGTGCCGGCGGTGCTGGGCTTCAACGGCCTGCTGCGCGGCAACAAGTCGCTGATGGAGCGCGCGAACTACTTCGCGCATGACGTCGAATCGGCTCTGCTCGCCGGCTCGCGCGTGACTTCGAAGTAAGCCATGGCGATCCAGGTCGGTCATGACGAAGGCGAGCCGATGGTCGAGCCCAACGTCATTCCGCTCGTCGACGTCATGCTGGTGCTGCTGATCATCATGATCATCACGGTGCCGGTCATGACCCAGGCGGTGAAGATCGACCTGCCGAAGGAAGTGAATCGACCGACGGAGACCAAGCCGGAGAACATCAATCTTTCGATCGATTTCGACGGCTCGGTCTACTGGAACGAGAACGCCGTGGACAAGTCGGCGATGCTCAACTACGTGCTGGCGGAGGCCGTGAAGGACCCGCAGCCGGAGGTGCACATCCGCGCGGACAAGCGTGCGCGCTACGAGGCGGTTGCCGACACGCTCGCCATCCTGCAGCGGGGCGGCATGCGAAAAGTCGGGTTCATCGCGGAACCGCCCCCCAACCAGTAGCGGGGGCGGGACCTCGTCCTGAATCAGGCCCGCCGACAGCGGGCCTTTTTCTTGGGATGGCAAGGCTGAACGGGCGCTGAATGCCGTAACGAAACTTTTGGCGCCGGAACCGTGGGACTTCGCGGGAGTCCATTCAGAGGGGAGCGGGCAGACAACCGGGCCGATTTTGGGGTATAAACGCGCCGCACGCGAATCTGGCGTCAGTCTGCAGGGTGAGGAAAGGCACATGGCAGCTCATAAAACCTGGATTAATGCCCTGGTAACGGCAAGCCTTGGGATTGCGATGGCAGGGGTCATCGTGCCCACGGCACTCGCCCAGGAGGATCAGCCCAAGTCCCGCAAGGAACGGGAAGCGGCAGCAGCGGCCGCTGAGGCCGAGGCCCCCAAGGCGGACTACAGCAAGGAGTTCCGCAAGCTCGCCGCTCCGGTGCAGACCGCCGTGAACGAGAAGAAATGGGCTGACGTGATGGCCGCTTTGCCGGAGCTCGAGGCCATTCCAGAACCGACCCTCGACGACAAGAAGGCGATCGCCACCTGGCGCCTGCAGGCAACCCAGGGTGTCGGCGACCAGGAAGCGTTTGCCGCCGCGATCGAGGCCTTCCTCGCGGCCGGCTATGCCGAGCCCGAGAACGTCGGCGCGATGCACCGCCAGCTCGCCGCGCACTACAGCGCCAAGAAAGACAACGCGAAGACGCTCGAGCACTTCCAGAAGTTCGTGGAGGGGACGCCCGACGTCCAGGTCGACGAACTCGAAACCCTCGGTCGCCTGCAGTTGCAGGCCGCCCAGAACGCGGAAGCCTGCCAGACCTTCGGCAAGGCGATCGACACCACCAAGGGCAAGGGCGAGAAGCCCAAGGAGATGTGGTACCAGCTTCGCGATCGCTGCTTCATCGAGCTGAAGGACGACACGTCGCGACTCGCGAACCTGGAGTCCCTCGTCGCGGAATATCCCGACAAGGAGTACTACAGCCGCGTCGTCGCGATCTACCAGGCCCAGTCCAAGGACGACCGCACGGTCATGTTGAATGCCTATCGCGTCGCCGTCAGCGACCCGGAGGGCGGGCTTGCGACCGTCGGCGCCTACCTCAACTACGCGGACACGGCGCTCGTCGCCGGCAGCCCCGGCGAGGCAGCGCGCGCGCTCGAGCGCGGCATGAAGGAAGGCATCGTGCCGACGGCCGGAACGAACCAGCAGGCGCTGACCCAGGCCAAGGCGGCCATCGCGTCGGACAAGAAGTCGTTGCCGGGCGAAGCGGCCGCCGCCGCCAAGAACGCCAAGGGCGAGGTCGACGTGAAAGTCGGGCTCGGCTTCTACAGCACGGGGGACTACGCGCAGGCGGTCGAGGTGATCCGGCGCGGCATCACCAAGGGCGGCGTGAGCCGGCTCGACGACGCGAACCTGCTGCTCGGCGCTTCATTGGTCGAGCTCGGCAAGCAGGACGAGGCGCGCGCGGCTTTCGAGGCCGCCAAGGCGGCCGCACCGGCGGGGAGCCCGCTCGGGCGCATTGCGGATTTGTGGATAGCGCGCACTTCGCGCACCGGTGCCCCGGCCCCTGCGGCCGGTTGATCAGGAGAATGATGATGTCGAAGACGTCGTTTCTTGGTGGCGGCGCGCTGGCCGCGTTCCTGGCGGTCACGGGCCTCGCTGTCGTCGCGGTCAGTCCGGATGCCGTTGCCCAGACGCAGGGCGGATGGCGCAAGGAGCTGGCCGACAAGGCGGCGCAGGCGCAGGCCGCAGGCCAGAAAGGCAACTACAGCGAGGCAATCCGCCTGCTGAAGGAAGCCAAGGCCAAGGCGCCCCTTTCGGCACAGGAGGAGCAGGGCATCAACGAGCTCATGATCTGGGCCGCGAGCGGCGCCAAGGACCACAAGCTCGTGCTCGCGACCGTGGACGAGCGCCTCGCAACCGGGCGCGTCACGGGCGCGGACCTGACCCGCAAGATG
>DATMEC010000235.1:0-5139 GCA_035557125.1 Steroidobacteraceae bacterium | reverse complement strand
AAGCGCGCCTGAGCGTTGACTTGAGCACACCCTTGGCCGACAATCCCGCGCCCTGAAAATCCGCTTCCCCGATAGCTCAGTTGGTAGAGCAACGGACTGTTAATCCGTGGGTCGTTGGTTCGAGTCCAACTCGGGGAGCCAACCAATCAAACAGTTACGCGTGAGTGAACTGACCATATGGACCTACGACTGGGTGCCTGAGGGCCCGCGTGGTTTCGTGCGTGATCTAAGGCTGAGATGGGCGTGTGAGGAAGCTGGCCTCATCTACGCAGTCCGCACGATCCCATTCGATGGTCGCGAGACCAATCATCTGGCGCACCAGCCATTTGGCCAAGTTCCGTTCTTGAAGGACGCAGGACTGGAGATATTCGAAAGCGGCGCCGGACTTCTGCACCTGGCGCGGAAAAGCGAAAAGCTGATGCCGCGCGATCCGGTTGGAGAAGCGGAAACGATGCAATGGACGATCGCCGCCCTCAACTCGATTGAGATGGTCACCGTACCATGGTGGTTTCTGAAGATGTCCGGCGACGAGGACAACGCTCTTACGGGATGGATGGGCAAGCGCCTCGACCAGCTGGAAAGAGTACTGGGCGAGCAGGAATGGCTCGCCGCCGGGCGCTTCACCGTCGCGGACCTGTTGATGGCGGATGTGCTACGCGTTTCGACGGTCCGCTCTTTCGGCGACCGGCCAGCGACCGAAGCCTATGTAACGCGCGCAACCGGTCGTAAGTCATTCAAGAAGGCTCGAACCGACCAGGTCCGTCATTTCGAGGCAGCCGACCGGACGAGAGCAGAAGAAAGGCGCTGACCGACGCATCCTTTCACTGTCGGGCGCGCCCAGCCCGGCCGAGCGCAAGCGCATTGCCGGCCACCAGCACCACCAGGCCAATGATCGCCGGCAGGCTCCATTCGTATCCCTCGAACAGCGTCGAGACCACCAGCGCCACGACCGGGAACAAGACGCTCGTGTAGGCGGCACGCGACGCGCCGATGCGCTTGATGAGCGCGAGGTACAGGCCGAAAGCGAGCGAAGTGCCCGCGAGCGACAGGTAGAGCAGCGACAGCACGTACGGCCAGTGCGGGTCGAAGGCGATCGGCGTGCCGCGGACCGCCGCGATGACGCCGAGGCCCACGGTGCCGTAGGCGAGGCCATAGGCATTGACCGTCACCACGGGCAGCCCGGCCTGGGTATTGCGCGAGGCCGCCATGTTGCCGAGCGAGGCGACGTAAGTTGCCGCGAGCGCGAGGACGGCTCCGTGGGCGATGGTCGGTTCGCGTAACGCGGCCTGCAACTCCGGCAGGAACAGCAGCGCGACGCCGATGACGCCGGTTGCGGCCGCGAGAAGCACCCGCCGCTCGATCGCCGTGCGGAAGAATAACCGCCCATTGACGATGTTGAAGAAGATGATCGACGTGAACAGCACGGCGACGAGGCCGCTCGTCAGGTACTGCGTCGAGAGATAGGTCATCCAGTAGTTCAGGCAGAAGAGCGTGGCCCCCTGCAGCGCGACCATCCGATGGTCCCTGAGCGACAGCTTGAGCGGACTGCCGGTCGCGCGGGCGTAGATGAATACGCAGATCGCCGCGAGACCGAAGCGGTAGACGAGCGAGATCTCCGGCGCGACGACGCCCAGCTGGAACTTGATGGCGTACCAGGTCGTGCCCCAGATCAGCACGACGACCGCATAAATGAGTGGCGTAGACACGTTCGGACGCTAGGGACTTTCCCCAACGGGATCAATTACTAAAGCTAAAGGTCCCATCAGGGACCGCAGGTGAGTGGGGATACGAAAGCGGCTATGATGGACGACGCCCGCCGCGGCACGACAACCGAGGGGATTGCCGAATGGGGTTGAACGTCGCGTTGTTCGCGACACTTGCGCTTGCCGCCTCCGCGCCGGGGCCGGAGGATGCGGCCGGCTGGCGCGCACGGTCCGAAACGCTCTACGCCGAGGGCGATTTCGGCGGCGCCCTGGAAGCGGCCGAGCGCGCGCGTCAGCTCGAGCCGACCGATCCCTGGGTGCGCTTTGCGTGGGTCCGCGCCCTGGCCGCCGTCGACCCCGACGCGGCGCGCCGCGTGATGACGGGTGTCGGCAGCGACCAGGCCCTCAAGGCATTTCCCGACGACGAGCGGGCGCGCTTTGAGACCGCGCTCGGCTACCTCTGCCTGGACCTTGGCATCGAGCCGCTGGCAGCGCTTCACTTCGGCGAGGTTCCCGCGTCGTCAGCGAGCCATCCACAGGCGCAGGCCGGGCTCGCGATCCTGGCCGTCCGGCGCGGCAATTCACGGGTCGCGCTCGCACACTTCGATGCGGCCCGCACGACTGTGAGGCAGGACCCGTCGCTCGCGGAGCTCGAGCGCAACGCGCGTTACGACGTGGTGCTGCAGCAGTTTGCGACCGCCCGCGACCTGCGCGATGCGAACGCCGCAGGACGAGCCTATTCGGTGCTCGACGAGTTGCGGCCCAGTCACCCGGCGACTCTGCAGGCGCGCGCGGACCTCGCGAACCTGCGCGGCGACATGCCCGCGCGCGAACGCGCGCTGCGGGACCTGCTGAACGTCGACCCGAAAGCCCCCGATGCCGCCAGCGAGCTCGCGGATACTCTGCTCGCACTGAATCGCCCCTACGACGCCTACGACGTTGCACGCCGCATGGCACCGGAGCGGCTCGCGCAGGACGCCACGTTGCAGGCCGTCGAGCGCGAGTGGATCCCGCACTTCGAGCTGGCCCTCGACGGCACCTGGCGCAACGGGCAGACCGGGCACGACCACCTTGACCAGCCGGGCGTGAGGATCGCCTGGTCCGGCAGCAACGCGAACTGGGGAAGGCTGCGCCTGCTCGCCGAGGCGGCTTACCCGGAGTCCGACCGCGTGCCCGCCGGCGAGCCGTTCGGGTCGTTTGTTGCGTTGCCTGGGCTGTCCGATTCGCAATCCGACAAGGGCATCGGCGGGCTCGTGCAGTGGGCGCCGCGAACCGGCCTCGTGCTCGAGGCCGGCACGACACCGACTTCGTTCGAGATCAGCAACCTGATAGGCGCGCTGCGTTTCCGGACCGAAACACAGTCCGGCGCCCTGAGCATGGGCGTCGACCGCACGACGGTGGACGACTCGCTCCTCGCCTACGCCGGCACCGTTGACCCGTTGAGCGGCCGCACCTGGGGTGGCGTCATTCGTGACCGCGCATACCTGGGCGGGCGGTTCGAGGACGACGTGATGAGCTTGTACGGTGCAATCTCCGCGGCGGACGTGGACGGTCATCGCGTGGACAGCAACACGGAATGGCGCGCGGATGCGGGCTTTACCCATCGCGCCGCGTCCGGCGCCGGCTGGGTGGCGCGCATCGGCGGGGCTGTCGAGGCACTCGGTTACTCGGCCAACCGGTCGCACTTCACTCTCGGCCACGGCGGCTACTTCAGCCCGGAGAAGTTTCTGTCGGTCGGGCCGGTGTTCGAGTTCGAGGGACGGCGCGACGAGCGCAGCTTTCGCATCGAGGGCGCCGTCGCCTGGCAGGAAGTCCGCGAAGAGAGCAGCGACTTTTTCCCCACGGACGCAACCCTGCAGGCGGCGAGCGGCGATCCGCGCTACCCGGCCGACTCGCGCGACGGCCTTGGCTTGCGGCTTGCCGCGTCGGTGGAGTGGCGCGTCACGGCGCGAGCGGTCGCGGGCGTGCGGCTCGAGGGCCTGCGGGGCGAGGATGCCGACGAGGTGCGCCTGCAGGTTTACACCCGCCGCTGGGACCATTCGGTGAGCGACCCGGTCCAGCAGCCCCCGGTCCCGTTGCGTAGCGGCCCCTACCGCGTCCTGTACTGAGCGACGCTCAGGCGCGTGAATTGCGCGCCGCGGCCAGCCCGTCGAGGTACTTCGCGAAGCGTTCGCCGAGCTCCGGGTGCTTCAGCCCGTATTCCACGGTAGCCTCGAGGTAGCCGAGCTTGCTGCCGCAGTCGTAGCGTTTGCCCTTGAACCGGTACGCGAAGACCGGTTCGTCGTCGAGCAGCGCGGCAATGCCGTCGGTCAGCTGGATCTCGCCGCCTGCGCCCCGACCGACTTTCTTGAGACGATCGAAGATCGAGCCCGACAGCAGATAGCGGCCCACGACCGCGAGGTCGGACGGCGCCTCCGCCGGCTTCGGCTTCTCGACCATGCGTCGGATGCGCGAAAATTCGCCATCGGCGTCTTCGGTCGCGACGATGCCGTAGCTGCCGGTCTGGCTGCGCGGGACCTGCTGCACCCCGATGACGCTCCCGCCCGACTGCAGGTACCGGTCCCGCATCTGCGCCAGCACGGGCTCGCCCGCGTCGATCAGGTCGTCCGCCAGGTGCACGAAGAACGGCTCGTTCCCGACCACCGCGTGCGCGCACAGCACCGCGTGGCCGAGCCCGAGCGGAGCGGGCTGGCGGATGTAGATGCAGGTGGCGTCCGCAGGCAGGATGCCCCGCAGCAGGTCGACGAGCTCCTTCTTGCCCTGCTCGGCGAGCGCCGACTCGAGCTCGGGGTCCGTGTCGAAGTGGTCCTCGATGGCGCGCTTGGAGCTGCCGGTGATGAACACCAGGAGGCGCGCGCCAGCCGCCAGGGCCTCCTCGGCGGCGTATTGGATCAGCGGCTTGTCGACGATCGGCAGCATTTCCTTCGGGCTCGCCTTGGTGGCGGGCAGGAAACGCGTGCCCCGTCCGGCAACTGGAAACACCGCGAAGCGAATGGGCGCGGGTCGGCTCACGTGGGGTCCTTCGGTTCCGGAATCCTGTGTGCAACATGATACCGGAGCCGCCGCGAACCGGCCCGCGCCGCGGGCCGTTGCGTGTCAGCCGCTTGCCTTCGCCGCGTCGAACTTGAAGTGGGACTTGTTCTGTTCGATGAGCTTCTTGCCGAGGCCCTTCACCTTGGCAAGGTCCTCGGCGCTCTTGAATGGCCCGTTCTTCTCGCGGTGGCTGACAATCGCCTCCGCTTTCGCCATCCCGATGCCCTGCAGCTCGCGGGCGAGCGTCTTGGCGTCGGCGGTGTTGACATCGACGGGCCCGGCGATGGCGATCGGCGCGAGCAGCGTCGCGGCCACGAGGGCCGCACCCAGTCCTTTGATCAACATGGCTACACTCCCTTGTCTCTCGCGCGCGGCGACCACCGCCGCGCCCGGGGAGCAAGAC
>DATMEC010000234.1:0-4521 GCA_035557125.1 Steroidobacteraceae bacterium | reverse complement strand
CGGGTTCGTGTTCCAGGACCACCGGTTGCTCGACGACCGGCCCGTCTACGACAACGTCGCGCTGCCGCTCGCGATCGGGGGCGTGCATCGGCGCGAGATGGACAAGCGCGTGCGCGCGGCGCTCGACCAGGTGGGACTGCTTGGCCGCGAACGATCGTTCCCGCTCGAGCTCTCCGCCGGCGAGCAGCAGCGTGTCGGCATCGCCCGCGCGGTGATCACGAAACCCCCCGTGCTGATCGCCGACGAGCCGACCGGCAACCTCGACCCGGACCTCGCGCTCGAGGTGATGAACCTGTTCCAGCGATTCAACGCGGTCGGCGTCACGGTGCTGGTCGCGACCCACGACATCCACCTGCTGGACCGCTTCCGGGTGCGCCGCGTGCACATCGAAAATGGCCGCCTTGCCGCGGTGCCGCATGTCGCTCGGTGACGGCGTCTCGATCCTGCTCGAGCGCCACGCCCAGGCGCTGCTCGGCTCGCTCGGACGGCTCGCGCGCCAGCCGTTTGCAACCTTCCTGACGGTGCTCGTCATCGGCATCGCGCTCGCGCTGCCGGCGGCGCTCTACGTCGCGGTCGCCAACATGCGCGTCGTCACCGCGGACCTCGACGACACGGTCCAGCTCTCCACCTACCTCGCGTTGGGAACGACGCCAGCCGAGGCGAACGCGCGCGCACAGTCGATCGCCGGCCTTCCCGGCGTTGCCGCGGCGGAAACCGTGAGCCCGGACGAGGGGCTGGCCGAGTTCCGCAAGCACTCCGGGATCGGCGACGCCCTCGAGGCGCTGCCCGAGAATCCGCTGCCCTGGCTGGTGAATGTCCGGCCGGCGCCGCCGCACGCCTCGGCCCCGGCCGTCGAGGCGCTGGCGGCCGAGATCCGCAAGATGGAAGGCGTCGATCTCGTCGAGGCGGACACCGCCTGGGTACGGCGCCTGCACGCCATCGAGGACACGATGCAGCAACTGGTGCTGGTCGTCGCCGCCTTGCTGGCCGCGGGCGTGCTCGGCGTCGTGGGCAATACCATCCGGCTCGAGATCGACGGGCGCCGCGCGGAGATCGAGGTGACGAAACTCGTCGGCGGCAGCAATGGCTTCGTGCGCCGGCCGTTCCTCTACTCCGGGCTCTGGCAGGGACTCGCCGGCGGGCTCGTCGCGGTCGGTCTCGTCACGGCCGGCATCGTGGTCCTGGAGCCTTTCGTGACCCGCCTCGCCGCCGCATATGGTTCGCCATTCGTCCTGCAGGGCCTCTCGATACGCGAATGGCCGCTGGTCGTGGCGGGGGGCGCCGCGCTCGGATTCATGGGGGCCTGGCTCGCGGCCGCGTATCACCTGCGGCGGATTGAACCGAAGGCTTAACCGCCTGTTTTGACTTGGTTTTCTGGTCAGCCGGGATTGAACTTCCGGGCCGTTTAGCACTCTATTATCGCGAGTGCTAATATCGCCTTCAGGAGGTACCCAACGTCATGACCGGCCAGGCGCTTTCGCTCCCGAACCCGTCCCTGATCCTCACCGCCCCGATCGGCAGCCTCGAGGCGTACATCGAGCGCGTCTCGACGATCCCGATGCTGGATCGCGACGCGGAACTCGCGCTCGCCCGCCGCTTCCATGAGCACCAGGACCTCGATGCGGCACGCGATCTCGTGCTGTCGCACCTGCGATTCGTCGTGCACATCGCGCGCGGCTACCTCGGCTACGGCCTGCCCGTCGGCGACCTGATCCAGGAAGGCAACGTCGGCCTCATGAAGGCGGTCAAGCGCTTCGACCCCGACATGGGCGTGCGCCTCGTCAGCTTCGCAGTGCACTGGATCCGCGCCGAGATCCACGAGTACGTGATCCGCAACTGGCGCCTCGTGCGCGTCGCCACGACCAAGGCGCAGCGCAAGCTGTTCTTCAACCTGCGCCGCATGAAGAAGAACCTCGCCTGGCTTTCGGAGGACGAGACGAAAGCCGTCGCCGGGGAGCTCGGCGTCGAACCGCGCGAAGTCCGCGAGATGGAGCGGCGCCTCTCCGCGCGCGACCTCTCGTTCGACCCGCTGCCCGATGCCGGCGACGATGACTCGATCGCCTCCCCGTCGCTTTACCTTCCCGCGGCCGGGGCGGACCCGGCGACCCTCGTCGAACAGGACCAGTGGGACGGCGACGTCGCGGACCGGCTGTCGACCGCGCTCGACGAGCTCGACGAGCGCAGCCGCACGGTGATCCGCTCGCGCTGGCTCGCCGAGGACAAGAAGACGCTGCAGGAGCTCGGCGACGACTACGGCGTTTCGGCCGAGCGCATCCGGCAGATCGAAGCGGCGGCGATCACGAAGCTCCGGTCTGCGATGAGCGGCTGACCGCCGCTGCCACCGCCTGGTGCACTTCCCGGTCGAGCGGGTCGGGCACCAGGTCCTCTCCCCGCGCCAGTCCCGATATCGCCTGCGCCGCCGCGAGCAGCATCGCGTCGGTGAAGCGCGTCGCGCGCGCCGTCAGCGCGCCCTTGAACAGTGCCGGGAATCCGAGGATGTTGTTGATGCCCTTGCCGTCGGCCGCGATCGCGGCCCCGTGAGCCAGCGCGACGCCAGCGTCGAGAGCAGCGCGGCCTTGCCCTCCATGACGGGCAGCCCCGCCAGCGCGCCGATGTTGCCGAGGCCCGTGTATTCCCAGGCGAGCGCGGGATCCCGCTGGATGGCGAGGCACACGCGCGCGACGCCCGGCGTGTAGATGTCGCGCAGGATCTGCTTGGTGATCGGGATCACCGATTCGGTCCTGATCTTGCCGCCGCGGTGACGGTCGAACACGCGGTCGGACTTCCCGATGAAGCGCGCGACGGGCAGCGCCTCGATGCGCGCGTAGAGGCTGCGGTCCGCCTCCTCGTCCATCTCCAGGGTGATTTCCCACTGCGTGCGGCCCTGCTCGCGGCGCAATGCCTGCAGGTGGTCGATCGTGAGTCCCGCATTCGACGATGAGGATCTCGGGGACCTTCACGCGCGGCATGGTACTCGATCGGTGGTAGGCTATGCGGTCAACAACCCGGGGGAGTTATTGACATGACCAAGGCATTCATCACTGCCGCGCTCGCCGCCCTGTGCCTGGGCGTCGCTGCCTGCGCGAGCCAGAAAGAGCCCGCCGAGCAGGCGTTCGCCGCCGTCGAGGCGAAGTTCAAGGAGTCCTCCGCCGAGATCCAGAAGTACCTGCCCGAGCGCTACGCCGAGATCGAGGCGAGCATCGCGTCCCTGCGCGAGTCAATGTCGAATGAGGACTACGGCGACGTGGTCGCTGAGGCGGGGCAGGTCCAGGCGTCGTTGAAGCGCGCCATCGGCGAGAGCCGCGTGCGCCGCGCCCAGCTGCTCGTCGAGATGGAATCCGAGTGGGACGAGATGGCGAAGACCATGCCCGCCATGGTCGCCGCCATGGACAAGAAGATCACCTCGCAGCGCGGCCGTGCCCCGAAGGGCATGACCGGCGACGAGTGGAAACAGACCATCGCTGACTACGACGCAGCGCGCGATGCCTGGGGCAAGGCCGCAGCCGGTTTGACGCGCTCCAACTTCGAGCAATCGGTGCTCGTCGCGCGCGATGCGAAGGCGAAGATCGCGGCCATCATGGAAAAGCTCGGCGTCGAGCCGTCCTGAGGCGCCGCCCGTGAACATCCGGATCATGGTCGCCGCGCTAGCGGCCGTCCTCGCGCTCGCCGCCTGCTCGCAGAAGGATCCCGCGCGCGAGGCGATCGACGCCGCGGAAGGAGCCTTGAACGCCGTCTACGAGGACGCCGGCAAGTACCTTCCCGAGCGCTACGCCGCGGTCAAGGCCGACCTCGACACCGCGCGCACTGCGTTCGGCGAGGAGCGCTACGCCGACGCCATCGCGGCGGTCAAGGACGTGCCCGCCGCAGCCGAGGCGCTGGCGAAGGATGCGGCGGCCGCCCGGGAGAAGCACATTTCCGGCCTCAACGCCGACTGGGCGCGCATCGCGGAAAGCCTGCCGGGCCTGCTGGCCGGCATCGGCGGCCGGATCGAGGATCTCGGGCAGATGCGAAAGCTCCCGGAAGGCATGGACAGGCAGTTGCTCGACGAGACCAAGGCCGCATTCGCGAGCGCGCAGTCGGCCTGGTCCGAAGCCAGCACCCTGTTCGGCAACGGCGACCTCGAAAACGCGGTCGCCCGGGCCCGCGCGGCCGAGGGCATGGCACAGGACCTCGTCGCCCGCCTCGGAATGCCGGCCGGATGAACCCGCTCGATCTCTACGACATCGCTGGTTCGCTGACGGAAGAGGAGCGCATGGTGCAGGGCGCGACCGCGCGCCTCGTCGACGAACGAATCCTGCCCGTCATCCAGAAGCACTTCGAGGACCACACGTTCCCGAGCGACCTCGTGCCGGAGATCGCCGCACTCGGCCTCCTCGGCAGCTCGATCTCCGGCTACGGCTGCGCCGGCATGAACTCCGTGTCGTACGGGCTCGTCTGCCAGGAGCTCGAGCGCGGCGATTCCGGCATCCGCAGCTTCGTCTCCGTGCAGTCGAGCCTGTGCATGCACCCGATACACGCCTT
>DATMEC010000233.1:0-4106 GCA_035557125.1 Steroidobacteraceae bacterium | reverse complement strand
GATGCCGGCGATGATGTGCAGCCAGCGGGCCAGACCGAGCTCGTTCCAGCCGCCGTCCACCGCGAGCACGGCGAACAGGATCGCGAGCACGAAGCCGGTAATGAGCGAGCCCTTGACGCTTAAGAGCGGATTCATGGCATGCCTCCCCTGGATTCATTGAAGAATAGGCCACGCGACCCCATAATTCAACGCGTTAGCATCACCCCATGGATGAACGCGGCCCCAGTTCCCCGTGTCTGAACATCTGTTCGCTGGACGACCAGGGCGTCTGCCGCGGCTGCTACCGTTCCTTGGCCGAGATCGCGGAATGGACGCGGATGACGGTCGAGGAACGCTGGGCGACGGTGGCGCGGGCCGAGGCGAGGCGACTCGCCGACATAAAGGAGAAAGGTCCACGATGAACGACGAATCGACGACGCGGATGATCCGGGAGCAACTCGACTCCGCACCGGTTGTGCTGTTCATGAAGGGCACGCCGGACTTCCCGCAATGCGGATTCTCCGCGCAGACCGCCGGCGCCCTGCGCGCGCTCAAAGCGAGCTACAGGCACGTCAACATCTTCGAGGAGCCGGAGCTGCGCGAGGCGCTCAAGGCGTATTCGAACTGGCCGACCTATCCACAGCTCTACGTCAAGGGCGAGCTGGTCGGCGGCTGCGACATCATCACCGAGATGTACCGCTCGGGCGAGCTGAAGACGCTGCTGCAGGAAGCGGGCGCGGTCGGCTGATCTACTCCGGCGCCGGCTCGAGCAGCGGGTTCGGCGGCTCCGCCAGTGGCGCGGCGTCCGCGAGGCGGCGCGCGGCGGCCTCGTAGATCGGCTGGAACTGGTTGCAGACGACGCAGAACAGGTCCGCCGTGCGCTCGGCGTCATATGCGGCCGAGTGAGCTTGCCCGGAGTCCCATTCGAGGCCCGCCGCCTGCGCAGCACGCGATAGCACGGTTTGCCCATAGGCGACGCCCGCGAGCGTCGCCGTGTCGAAGCACGAGAACGGGTGGAAGGGATTGCGCCGGATCCCGGCACGCGCGACCGCCGCGTTGAGGAAGCCGAGGTCGAAGGACGCGTTGTGACCGACCAGGATCGCGCGCGTGCACTGCTGCTCGCGCACCGCGCGGCGCACCTCGCCGAATATCGAGCCGAGCGCATCGCCCTCGGTCGAGGCGATGCGCAGCGGGTGATACGGGTCGATGCCGTTGACCGCAAGCGAAGCCGGGTCCAGCCGGCCGCCCGCGAAGGGCCGCACATGCTCGCGGCGGGTCGCGCCGCGCGTGATCCGGCCATCGGGGCCAATTTCGATGAGGACTGCGGCAATCTCGAGCAGGGCGTCGGTCGCGGCGTTGAATCCGCCGGTTTCCACGTCCACGACGACCGGGAGGAAGCCGCGAAACCGGTCGCGCATGAGCGGCGCCGTGGCGTTCATTGGGCCGTCACTCCGCCGAGCTGCCACTCGAGCGTCTCGCCGGCGCACATCGGTACGATCTCCTCCGGACCGAAGGGCAGGGCGTCCGGCACCATCCAGGGGCGACGCTCGAGCGTGACCGTGCCGCGATTGCGCGGGAGCCCGTAGAAAGCAGGGCCGCGCAGGCTCGCGAAATCCTCGAGCCGGTCGAGCCGGCCCGCCTGCTCGAAGGCGCGCGCATACAACTCGAGCGCGACGGGCGCGGAGTAGACGCCCGCGCAACCGCAGTCCGATTCCTTGGCGTCCTTCGCGTGCGGCGCGCTGTCGGTGCCGAGGAAGAAGCGCGGGTCCGCGGATGACGCGGCCTCGAGCAACGCTTCACGGTCCCGCTCCCGCTTCAGCAACGGCAGGCAGTAGAGGTGCGGGCGCAGCCCGCCGCGGAACATCGCGCCGCGGTTGAGAAGAAGGTGCTGCGGCGTCAGTGTGGCAGCAACGCGCGGCCCGGCGGCGCGCACGAACTCGATGCCCGCACGGGTCGTGACGTGCTCGAGCACGACCCGCAGCCGCGGATGGCGTGCGGCGAGCGGCGCGAGCTCGCGCTCGATGAAGACGCCCTCGCGATCGTACGGATCGACGTCGTCACCGGTCGCTTCGCCATGCAACTGCAGGACGATGTCATGTTCCTCCATGCGCTCGATGGCTGCCTGGCAGCGCGCGAGCGAGGTGACGCCGGCGTCGGAATGGGTCGTCGCACCGGCCGGGTAGCATTTCACGCCGACGACGAAGCCGCTGTCGGCGGCGCGGTCGATCTCCGCGGGCTCCGTGGTATCGGTCAGATACAGGGTCATCAACGGCTCGAAATCCGAGCCTGCGGGCCGGGCGGCGCGGATGCGCTGGCGGTAGGCGGCCGCAGACACGACTGTCGTGACCGGTGGCCTGAGGTTCGGCATGACGACCGCGCGGGCAAAAGCGCGCGCAGTCGCGGGTAGAACAGCGGCAAGCTCCGGGCCGTCCCGCAGGTGCAGGTGCCAGTCGTCCGGCCTTGTGATCGTCAATGTTGGAATCGGGCTCGACAAGGGGAATTCATTCTTGACCCGCGGGCGCCGCAGACAGGATCATATCGGGCCGGCTCCCGGCGTGCGAAAAAATCCGAGGTTCCTGGATGGCTGACGGCCCCGAAGCCCACGACGTCGATCCTCTCGAAACACGTGAATGGCTCGAGTCGATTGACGCGGTGCTCCGGGTACACGGCCCGGTCCGCGCCCATTTCCTGCTCGACCGGCTGATCGAGCACGCGCGCCGCTCCGGCGCCTGGCTGCCGTTCAAGGCGAACACGGCCTACGTCAACACGATCCACGTGTCCCGCGAGAAGCCGTACCCGGGCAACCGCGCGATCGAGCGTCGCATCGAATCGCTGATGCGCTGGAACGCGGTCGCGATGGTCGTGCACGCGAACCGCAAGAGCACGGAGTACGGCGGCCACATCGCGACCTACGCGTCGTCGGCGACGCTGTACGAGGTCGGCTTCAACCATTTCTGGCGCGCGCCGTCGGACCACCACCGCGGCGACATGATTTTCTTCCAGGGTCACGCCAGCCCGGGCATGTACGCGCGCGCGTATCTCGAGGGCCGCCTGACCGAGGAGCAGCTGCGCCACTTCCGCCAGGAGGTCGGAGGGAAAGGGCTCCCGTCGTACCCGCACCCGTGGCTGATGCCGGAATTCTGGCAGTTCCCGACGGTCTCCATGGGACTCGGGCCGCTTCAGGCGATCATGCAGGCGCGCTTCGTGCGCTACCTCGAGCACCGCGGCCTCGTCGAGCCGTCCGACCGGAAAGTCTGGTGCTTCCTCGGCGACGGCGAAATGGACGAGCCGGAGTCGATGGGCGCGCTGACGATGCCGGTGCGTGAGAAGCTCGATAACCTCGTCTTCGTCATCAACTGCAACCTGCAGCGGCTTGACGGGCCGGTGCGTGGCAACGGCAAGATCATCCAGGAGCTGGAGGCCGCATTCCTCGGCGCGGGCTGGAACGTCGTCAAGGTGGTCTGGGGAAGCCGCTGGGACCCGCTCCTCGCGCGCGACACCGAAGGGCTGTTGCGCAAGCGCATGGAGGAGGCTGTCGACGGCGAGTACCAGAATTTCAAGGCCAAGGGCGGCGCGTACACGCGCGAGAATTTCTTCGGCAAGCATCCGCAGTTGCTGGAGCTCGTCGCCAACCTGTCGGACGACGAGATCGCGCTGCTGAATCGCGGCGGTCACGATGCCCAGAAGGTCTGGAACGCCTATGCGGGGGCCGTCGCTCACAAGGGGCGACCCACGGTCATTCTCGCGAAGACCGTGAAAGGCTATGGCATGGGCAAGGCCGGCGAGGCGCTCATGGTCACGCACCAGGCGAAGAAGCTCGACGACGAAGCCCTCAAGGCGTTCCGCGACCGCTTCCACATCCCGGTGACCGACGACGAGATTGCGCGGTTGCCCTTCTTCCGCCCCGCGGAAGAGAGCCCCGAGATGCAGTACCTCAAGACGCACCGCAAGGCGCTCGGCGGGTCGCTGCCGGTGCGGCGTACGACTGCACCGCCGCTCGCGGTGCCGGCGCTGCAGGCGTTCAAGAACCTGCTCGACGGCACCGAGGGACGCGAGATCTCGACCACGATGGCCTTCGTGCGGATCCTGACGCAGCTGCTGAAGGACAAGAACATCGGCCCGCACGT
>DATMEC010000232.1:0-9193 GCA_035557125.1 Steroidobacteraceae bacterium | reverse complement strand
TGGGTGTGCTCGCGCAGCTTGCGGTCGAGCGCGGCGAGCGGCTCATCGAGCAGCAGCAGCTTCGGGCGCTTGACCAGCGCGCGCGCCAGCGCGACGCGCTGCTTCTCGCCGCCCGAGAGCTTGTCGGGCTTGCGGCCGGCGAGCGGCCCGAGCTTCACCAGCGACAGCATCTCGGCGACGCGCTCGCGGACCTGCGGGCCCGGCACGCGCTCCTTCTTGAGGCCGTAGGCGACGTTCTGCTCGACCGTCATGTGCGGGAACAGCGCGTACGACTGGAACATCAGGTTGACCGGCCGCTCGTAGGGCGGCACGTCGGTCATGTCCGTGCCGTCGATGAGGATCTTCCCGGATGTCGGCTGCTCGAAGCCGGCCAGCATCCGCAGCAGCGTGGTCTTGCCGCAGCCCGAGCCGCCGAGGATCGCGAACAGCTCGCCCTTCAGGATGTCGAGCGAGACGCCGTCGACGGCCGTGGCGCCGTCGAAGCGCTTGGTGACCTCGCGGACCTGGACCAAGGGCGGCGCGTTGGGGTCGCTCATAGTCCGGTCTTCACGCGCGACCAGACGCGCGAGCGGCGGCGCTCGGCGATCGGGTCGTGGATCTGGCCCTTGAAGAGCGACCGCCGCACCGACTCCGGCGGGAACACGGCCGGATCGTTGCGGATCCCGGCCGGCAGCAGCGGGATCGCCGCCAGGTTCGGCGTCGCGTAGCGAGTCTCGATCACGATCGGCGCCGCGACTTCGGGCCGCAGCAGGAAGTTCAGGAACAGGTGGGCGTTGCCGGGATGGGCCGCGTCGCTGGGGATGAACCAGAGGTCGAACCAGGCCAGCGTTCCCTCCTTCTGCGTCGTGTAGGCGAGAGGCACGGGCTTGCCCACCTCCTTCGCACGCGTCATCGCCTGGGCGTAGTCCCCGGACCAGCTCATCGCGATGCAGACCTCTTCGTTCGGCAGGTCGATCAGCATCTTCGCCGAACTGAAGTAGCGGATGTAAGGCCGTACGCCCTTCAGCAGGCGCTCGACGTCCTCGAGGTCGCCGGGATCGACGCTGTTCGGGTCGCGGCCGAGGTACAGGAGCGCCATCGGGATGACGTCCGTCGGCTCGTCGAGGAAGCTGACGCCGCAGTCGGCGAAGCGCTTCACGACCTCCGGCTTGAAGATCATGTCGCCGCTCGACACCGGCGCGTCGGGCATGCGCTCGCGGATCATCCGCTCGTTGTAGGCGAAGCCGGTCGTGCCCCAGAGGTAGGGCACGCCGAAGCGGTTGCCGGGATCGTCCAGGGCGACGGACTCCATGACCCAAGGGTCGAGGTGCCGCAGATTCGGCAGCTTGGATTTGTCGAGCGGCTGGTACACGCCGATCGGGATCAATCGCGCCGAGTAGCGTTCCGCGTGGACCACGACGTCGTAGCCGGTGCGGCCGGCGAGCAGGCGCGCCTCGGCCATCTCCGTCGAGTCGTAGGTGTCGTAATTGACCTTGATGCCGTATTCCCGCTCGAAGTTCCGGATCGTGTCGGGTGCGATGTAGTCCGGCCAGGTGAAGACGTTGAGGACCTTCTCCTCGGCCGCCGACGCCGCGCCCGCCGCGGCCAGGGCGAGAACGGCGAGCAGCGCACGCGGGTACTTCACGGCTTACAGCCCCCCAAGGCCGCGCTTGACGAGCGCGCGCGCGATGATGAGGCGCTGCACCTCGCTCGCGCCTTCCCAGATCCGGTCGACGCGCAGCTCGCGGTAGAAGCGCTCGGCGCAGTTCTCGCGCATGTAGCCGCGGCCGCCCAGGATCTGCAGCGCGCGGTCGGCAATGCGGTTGGCCGCCTCCGAGGCGTACAGCTTCGCGATCGAGCAACGCGCGTGCAGCGACTTCAGGTCGTCGCCGCGGTCGTGCGCCGCGGCCGCCTCGAACGTGATGAGCCGCGCGGCCCAGAGCTCGGTGACGCTGTCGGCCAGCATCGCCTGCACCATCTGCTTCTCGGCGAGCGGTTCGCCGCCGATCATGCGCGTGCTCGCAAAGGCGGTCGCCTCCTCGATCAGGCGCGCCGCGGCGCCGCAGCAGCGCGCCGCGATCATGAGCCGCTCGCGGCGGAACCAGGCGTGCGAGAAGCGCATGCCGTCGCCTTCGGGCCCGAGCCGGTTCGCTTCGGGCACGACGACGTCCGTGAACCGGTAGGTCGGGTGATGGGCGCTGAACGTGTGGCTGAACGGAGGCGAGCGCAGGACCTCGATGCCAGCCATGCCCTGGTCCACGAAGAAGAGCGAGTCGGAGCCCGCGTGCGGGCCGTCCGTGAGCCGCGCCTGGAGGATGAAGTAGTCGGCGAGGTTCGCGCTGGTCACGTACCACTTCTCGCCGGAGATGGCGTAGCCCCCCGGAGCGCGCCGTGCCGTGGTCTCGATGGAAACGTCCGACCCCGAGCCGCTCTCGGTGATCGCGTAGCACTCCTTCCGCTCGCCGCTCATGAGCGGCAGGATGTAGAGTCGCAGCTGGTCCGCGGTGCAGGCCTCGAACATCCAGGCGTGGGCTTCGGAGAAGCACCAGCACAGGGCGTTGGTCACGCGGCCGAGCTGCTCCCAGACGGCGACCTGGTCGACGATGCGAAGCTCGAGCCCGCCGTGGGACTTCGGCACGTCCATCGCGCTGAACCCGAGCTCGATTGCGAGCTTCTTGTGCCGCTTCTCGATCTCGGGCGGCAGCCTGCCCTCGTTCAGCTCGGCCTCGACCTCGCGGGGGATCAGTTCTTCGGTCGCGAACATGAATGCGCGATCGCGCCAGTCCCGTGCGGTTGCGTCGAGGGCGATGTCCATGGGCTCAGTGTCTCGCGTCGGCTTCGGGCTGGGAGAAATGACGCGGGAACACGTCCGCGAGGTAGGACAGCGTGATGCGCCTCGCGCGCTCGCGGCTCATCGAGTCGGGTCGCACCAGCAGGTCGAGCCAGAGGCCGTCCGTGAGCGCCGAGAGGCCGTCGGCGACCAGGGCCGGTTCGACCTCGGTGTAACCGCCCTCCTCGCAGAGTCTCGCGCAGATCACCCGCACCATGTCGTCGTAAGACCGGTCCCGTTCCGCGCAGATCCGCCGGTAGGTCGGCCGGAAGCGGCGCTCGCCCCAGAACGCGAACCAGACGGCGAGTTTGTCGCGCGAACAGATGGTGCGGCGGAAGTCGAGCTCCACCATGGCGCGGAGCCCTTCGACCGGGGATACCCGGGCGGCGGCGGCGGCCTCCTGGCAGGCGTTGCGGTACTCGTCGGCGAGGTAGCGCAGGGTCGCCGTGAGGAGCCCCGTCTTACTGCGAAAGTGCAGGTTGACGATGCCCTGGCTGAGCCCGGCTTCCTGGGCGACAGTCGCGATCGTGGTGTCGGCGAGTCCGCGGTCGGCGACGCAGCGGATGGTGGCCTGGATCAGCTGCTCGCGGCGTTCCTCGGGGGGCGCCGTACGTCGCCTCGGGACGACCGCGAGCTGTCGTTTCGCACTCACGAAAAAGACTGTCTTTTCAGAATGTTATGCGAGATGCGGGCACGCACGGAGGCCACATGATACAAGCTTCACGCGGCCCAATCCAATGAATGAACACATATTCACTCAAATGGACGGCGCGGGCCGGTTTGGGGGAAACTAGCGCGATCCCGATCGACCCCCCGGACCCGGCAGGAGGCCTGCATTCATGACCCGAAGCCTCGCGAAGTCCAACGCCCAGTTCCAGAAGGCCATCCGCCGCCTCCCCCTCGGGGTTTCGTCGAACTTCCGCTACTGGGGCGAGGACAAGACCATCTACGTGAAGTCGGGCAGGGGCGCCCGCCTGACCGACATCGACGCCAACGAGTACATCGACTACCGGCTGGCCTATGGCCCCTGCATCCTCGGCTACGCCGACCCGCGCGTCGATGCCGCGGCCCGTGCGGGCCAGGAGATCGGCGGCGTCTTCGCCCTGTCCACCGAGCGCGAGTACGTCGTCGCCGAGCGCATCTCGAAGATGGTGCCCGCGGCCGAGCTCGTGCGCTTCTCGAACTCCGGAACCGAAGCGGTCATGGCGGCGCTGCGCGTCGCCCGCGCCCACACCGGCAAGGATTCCTACGTCGTCATCGAGGGCGGCTACCATGGGGTGTTCGACGCCGCGCTCTGGAACACGGCGGTCGAGGAATGGAAGCCGGGCCATGGCGACCCGCAGCTCGTGCCCTACAGCGCCGGCGTCCCGCACATGCTGCGCGCGCTGATCCACTCCGTGCCGATGAACGACTCGGAACGGCTGGAGGCCGTGTTCAAGGCCTATGGCGGTGACATCGCCGCGTTCATGATCGAGCCCATCATGGGCAACTGCTGCTCGATCTCGGCGACGCGCGAGTTTCTCAAGGATGCGCGCGCGCTCTGCGACAAGTACGGGATCCTGCTCATCATCGACGAGGTCAAGACCGGCTTCCGCGTGGCAAAGGGCGGTGTGCAGGAGCTGTTCGGCGTCAAGGCGGACATCTGCACCTTCGCCAAGGCCATGGCCAATGGCTACCCGATCTCGGTCTGTTGCGGGCGCGAGGACATCATGCGCAACTTCGGCAACGGGGTCGTCCATGGCGGCACCTTCACCTGCCACTCGATCGCGCTCGCCGCCGCGGAAAAGACCCTCGAGATCCTCGACGAGACCCCGACCCTCGCGACGATCGCCGACTACGGCACCCGGCTTAGGGCCGGGATGAGCCAAGTCCTGTCGCAGCGCGGCATCAAGCATTCCTTCAGCGGGCACCCGTCGATGAGCGGCCTGTTCTTCAGCGAGAAGCCGCCGCGCGACTACCGCGACTGGGTCACCAGCGATTACACTTTCTACGAAGCACTGGCACCGCACCTCCACGACCTCGGCATCCTCTGCGAGCCCGATTCGCGCGAACCGTGGTTCATCTGCGAGGCGCACGATGACCGGTGCCTGGGGGAGACACTCGACCGCTTTGAGACGGCCGTGAACCTCGTGGTTCAGGGCCACACCGACAACGAACGCAAACGGGTCTGAAATTGGCGAAATACGACGCGATCGTCATCGGCGCGGGCCATAACGGCCTGACCAATGCCGCCTATCTCGCGCGCTCCGGGCTGAAGGTGCTCGTGGTCGAGCGCATGCCCTGGATCGGCGGCGCGGCTGTCAGCCGCGAGATCGAGAAGGGCTGGATGTACTCGAACTGCTCGTACGTGTGCAGCCTGCTCCGGCCCGAGCTGTTCCGCGACCTCGATCTCGCCCGGCACGGGCTGCAGGTCGTGCCCTACGGGGGCGGCGTCACGATCACCTCGAGCGGGGACATCCTCGGCAACTACACCGACGAACAGGTGCAGCGGCGCGAGTTCGCGCGCCACAATCCGCGCGACGCGGACGCGTACCACCGGTACTCGACCGACGTCATGCGCCAGTGCAAGTTCATCCGTCCGCTGCTGCTGCGCTCCCCGCCCGACCCGACCTCGTTCAAGCCGCGCGACCTGAAGGAAATGATCTTCCTCGGCAAGGAGCTCAACAAGTTCGGCGAGCAGTTCATCTACGACACGCTGCGTTTCTACTCGATGAGCATCGCCGACTTCCTGAACGAGTACTTCGAGTCGGACACCATCAAGTGCCACCTGTCCGGCAGCGGCATCATTGGCTCGGCCATGGGCGTGTACTCGCCCGGCACCGCCTACGTGCTGCTGCACCATTACATGGGCGACGTCGACGGCTCGATCGGCGCCTGGGGTTTCGCGCGCGGCGGCATGGGCGCGGTGTCCAAGTCGATCGCCAACGCGTTCAAGTCGTTCGGCGGCGAGATCGTCACCGACGCGCCGGTCGCCCGCGTGATCGTCAAGGGCGGGCGCGTCACCGGGGTTGCGACCGAGAACGGTACCGAATACCACGCCGACGTCGTGGTGTCGAACCTCGACCCGCGCCGCACCTACACCAAGATCTTCGATCCCAAGGACTTGCCCGCCGCGATCGTCGAGAAGGCGAAGAACTGGAAGATCCGCGGCTCGTCCGGGAAGCTCAACATCGCGCTCGACGGGCTGCCCGAGTTCCCGGCGCTCGGCAAGGACAACCCGCTCGCCTACGGCGACATGCACTTCCTCGACTCGCTCGAGAAGATGGAGCGAGCCTACGACGACTGGAAGAACGGCACCTGGTCGAAGGAGCCCTACCTCGACATGCTGATCCCGTCGATGACCGACCCGACGATGGCGCCCCCGGGCAAGCACTTCATGTCGGTGTTCGTGCAGTACGTGCCGCCGTTCATCAACGGCCGCGAGTGGACCGATGCCGACCGCGACGGCTTCAAGAACACGGTGCTCGACCAGATCGGCCGCTACAGCCCCAACTTCAAGTCGCTTGTGCGCCACGTCGAGTGCCGCACGCCGCGCGAGCTCGAGGCCGAGGTCGGCCTCACCGAAGGCAACATCTTTCAGGGCGAGCTGACCATGGACCAGCTCCTGTTCAACCGGCCCTTCCCCGGATACGCGCAGTACCGCGGGCCGGTGAAAGGCTTTTACATGTGCGGATCGGGCACGCATCCGGGCGGCGGCGTCATGGCCGCGCCGGGCGCGAACGCCGCGCGCGAGATCCTGATGGACCTGCGCCGTCCGAACATCGTTCCGGAGGGCTGGTCCGATGACTGACCGGGATCGCATCGTCGTCGTCGGCGGCGGCCACAACGGCCTCGCCTGCGCCGCCTATCTCGCCCGCGCCGGGCGCGAAGTCGTCGTGCTCGAGGCCGCCGCCCAGGTGGGCGGCGCGTCCGTCACGCGCGAGTTCTCGAAGGGCTTCCGCGTGTCCGGCTGCGCACACCTCTCCTACCTGCTCGACCCGGGGCTCGCGCGCGAGCTCAAGCTCGCCTCGCACGGGCTCAAGTGGGCGCGCGAGGGCCTGAAAACGGTCGCGCTTTCACCGTCCGGAGATCACTTGGTCTACAAGGATGGCCGCATCGAGATCGGCACGCTGTCCGAGGACGACCGCAAGGGTCTCGCCGCGTACAACGCGCGCATGCTCAAGTTCGCGCGCATCATGGCGAAGCAGCACAACCGCAAGCCCCCGCGCCTCGGCGGCGGTGGGCGCCCGGACCTCATGGGTGCCGCCGCGCTCGGCCTTGACATCCGCCTGCTCGGCCGCGACGACATGCGCGAGTTCCTGCGCATCGCCGGCATCAACATCTTCGACGTACTCGAGGAGATCTTCGAGTCGCCGCTGCTCAAGGGCTCGCTCGCCCTCGACGCCGTCCTCGGCACGAACCTCGGGCCGCGCTCGAACAATTCCGTGCTCGCGCTGCTGCACCGCCTTTCCGGACAGGCCGCGGGCAACGCCGGCTTCTCGATTCCCGAGGGCGGCATGGGCGCGATCAGCGAGTCCCTGGCTGCCGCGGCCCGCGCCGCCGGCGCCACGATCCGCACCGCGACTCCGGTCAAGCGGATCACGCTCGAGGGCGACCGTGTCTCCGGCGTCGAGCTCGAGAACGGCGAGAAGGTCGCCGCAGGAACGGTCGTCTCGAACGCCGACCCGTCGCGAACCCTCCTCGGGCTGCTGGGAGCACGGCACCTGGAGACGGGCTTCGTGCACCGCATCCGTCATTTCCGCCAGAAAGGCATGGCTGCGAAACTGCACCTCGCGCTCGAGGCGCTGCCATCCTTCACTCGGCTGTCGTCCGAGCTTGCGGGCGAACGCCTGGTGATCTCGCCCGACATGACCTACCTCGAGCACGCCTTCGACGCGGCCAAGTACGGCCAGTGTTCGCCGGACCCGGCGCTCGAGGTGACGATCCCCTCGCTCGCCGACAAGTCGCTCGCGCCGCCGGGTAAGCACGTGCTCTCCGCGGTGGTGCTGTACGCGCCTTTCGACGAGCGCGCGAACGGCGACGGCGCCCGCCGCGAGCTGCTCGACCGCGCGCTCGGGGTGCTCGACCGGCACGCGCCGGGCCTGCGCCGCCAGGTGGTGGCGTCGGAATTGCTGTTGCCCGCGGACATCGAGCGCGAGTTCCGCATCACTGGCGGCCACTGGCACCACGGCGAGCTCGCGCTCGACCAGTTCATGATGTTGCGGCCGGTGCCGGGCGCCGCGCAATACGCGATGCCGGTCGGGGGCCTGTTCCTCTGTGGTGCGGGCTGCCACCCGGGCGGCGGCGTCATGGGCTCGGCGGGACGCAATGCCGCGAACGCGGTCCTCGCACTGGGGCGCGCAGCATGAGCATCAAGGACGCGATGGGCCGCAAGGAGCATTTCCGCAAGGCGGTCTGGGAAACGCCCTTCCACCCGCGCATCGCGGCGCTCAACACACTGAACGAGTGGCACCGCTGGAAGGATTACACGACAGCCGACGCCTTCTTCGACGAGCAGCTCGAGTACGCCGCGATCCGAAACGCCTGCGCGGTGTTCGACCTCACGCCGATGACCAAGCACCTGATCACGGGGCCCGACGCGCTCGCGTTCCTCAACCGGCTCGTCACGCGCGATGTCGCCAAGATCAAGCCCGGCAAGGTCGGCTACTGCGTCTGGTGCGACGACAACGGCCAGGTGATCGACGACGGCACGATCTTCCACCTGCGTGAGGGCGTCTACCGGCTCTGCTCGCAGGAACGCCAGCTCGACTGGCTGACGCGCTCCGCATTCGGCTTCGACGTCACGATCGTCGAGGACACGCACGACGTCGCAGGCCTCGCGCTGCAGGGCCCGACCAGCTGCGCCGTGCTGAAGGCGATCGGCTGCGCAGGCGTCGAGAACCTGAAGCCTTTCGAGATCGGATTCTTCCAGTTTCACGGCACCGAGCTCACGGTGTCGCGCACCGGCTTCACCGGCGACCTCGGCTACGAGCTCTGGATCGACCCGGGGCAGGCGCTCGAGCTGTGGGACGCGCTGTTCGACAAGGGCAAGGTGCACGGCATCCGCCCGATGGGCACGCACGCCCTGGAGGTCGCGCGCATCGAGGCGGGCTTCCTCGCCGCCCAGGTGGATTTCCACCCGGCCGACCAGGCGATCATGACGGACCGCTCGCGCTCGCCCTTTGAACTCGACCTCGGGCGTCTCGTGGACTTCAACAAGCCCTGCTTCAATGGCCGCCGCGCGCTCCTCGAGGAGCAGAAGAAGGGCTCGCGCTACCGGTTCGTGAGGCTCGACGTCGAGGGCAACAAGCCGGCACGCTCGGCCTATGTCTACGACAAGGACAAGAACGTCGTCGGCACCGTCACCTCGGCGGAATGGTCGCCGTCGGCGAAGAAGAACATCGC
>DATMEC010000231.1:0-6420 GCA_035557125.1 Steroidobacteraceae bacterium | reverse complement strand
ATGCTGCCGCTCTCGCTGTCCTACGACCATCGCGTCATCGACGGCGCCGAGGCCGTGCGCTTCGTCGTTGCTCTAGCCGAGGCGCTCTCGGCACCGGGCGCCCTCACCGAGGCGGTGCCTTGAGCGAACTCCTCGAGCAGCGCGTCCCCGACCTGGGGGATTTCAGCGACGTCGAGGTCATTGAAGTGCTGGTGAAGCCGGGCGACCGTGTCGAGCGCGAGTCGCCGCTCATCACGCTCGAGACCGACAAGGCGACGATGGACGTGCCGGCGACGGCTGCGGGCGTGATCCAGGAGGTCAAGGTCAGGAAGGGTGAGCGGGTCTCGAAGGACTCGCTCATCGCGCTTCTCGCATCGACCGGCGGGGACACCGTGAAGATCCCCTCGCTCAGCGAGACGGTCGTGATGGCGAAGCCGGCCGCGGACGCCTCGACGCAGCTACTCGTCATCGGCGCCGGGCCCGGCGGCTATACCGCGGCCTTCCGCGCGGCCGACCTCGGCCTCGCCGTGACGCTCGTTGACCGCTGGCCGCAGCTCGGCGGCGTGTGCCTCAACGTCGGCTGCATCCCGTCGAAGGCGCTGCTGCACGCGGCGCGCGTGATCGAGGAAGCCGAGTCGATGTCAGCCCACGGCATCAAGTTCCAGGCACCCGAGATCGACGCTGCCGCGCTCAAGCAATGGAAGGACCGCGTCGTCGGCAAGCTGACCGCGGGCCTCGCGAACCTCGCGAGGCAGCGCAAGGTGACCGTCATCCGGGGCACGGCGCGGTTCGCGTCGGCACACCGCGCGGAAGTCACGGGCGAGGATGGCCGGACGCAGGTGATCGGCTTCGAGCAGTGCATCATCGCGGCGGGCTCGGAGCCCGCGCGCATCCCGGGCCTGCCGGACGACGCGCGCGTCGTCGACTCGACCGGCGCGCTCGAACTCGCAGGGATCCCGAAGCGCTTCCTGGTGATCGGCGGCGGCATCATCGGCCTCGAGATGGCCTGCGTATACGACGGGCTCGGCTCGGAGGTTAGCGTCGTCGAGCTGACCGACACGCTGATGCCGGGCACCGACCGCGACCTCGTCCGGCCGCTCGAGAAGCGGCTGAAGTCCCGCTACGCGGCAGTGCTGACCGGCACCAAGGTCACCGGGGTCGCTGCGAGCGACAAGGGGCTGACTGTCACGTTCGAGGGTAAGGGCGCGCCAAAGCCGCAGCTCTATGATGGCGTGCTGTGCGCCGTCGGCCGAGTGCCGAACGGCCGCGCGATCGGTGCGGAAGCCGCCGGCGTCACCGTCGACGAGCGCGGCTACGTCCCGGTCGACCGGCAGATGCGCACCAACGTCCCGCACATCTTCGCGATCGGCGACGTCATCGGCCAGCCCATGCTCGCCCACAAGGCGACGCACGAGGGCAAGGTCGCAGCGGAGGTCGCTGCCGGCCAGAAGAGCGCGTTCGACGCGCGCGTGATCCCGTCGGTCGCCTACACGGACCCCGAGGTCGCCTGGGTCGGCGTGACCGAAACCGAGGCGCAGGTGTTGGGCCGCAAGCTCGGCAGGGGCCAGTTCCCGTGGATGGCGAGCGGCCGTTCGCTTGCGCTGAACCGTGACGACGGCTTCACGAAGCTGCTGTTCGATCCCGAAACGCATCGCGTCGTTGGCGGGGGCATCGTCGGCACCAACGCCGGCGACCTCATCTCGGAAGTCGCGCTCGCGATCGAGATGGGCGCGACGGCGGCGGACGTCGGCCTCACCGTGCACCCGCACCCGACGCTGTCGGAAACCGTGGCCTTCGCGGCGGAGGCCTTCGAAGGCACGCTCACCGACCTCTACATCCCCCGGAAGTAGCGGCCGCTCACGCAGCGGTCTTGTGCGGCCACAGGCAGGTGTCCCGGATGGGGCACTGCGGGCAGCGCGGCTTCCTCGCGATGCAGACGTAGCGCCCGTGCAGGATCAGCCAGTGATGCGCATCCTGCCGGAATTCCTCCGGCGTGACCTCGACGAGGCGGTCCTCGACCTCCCGCACGTTGCGCCCGGGTGCAAGACCGGTACGGTTCGAGACCCGGAAGATGTGCGTGTCCACCGCGATCGTCGGCTCGCCGAACGCCGTGTTCATCACGACATTCGCGGTCTTGCGTCCGACGCCGGGCAGCGCCTCGAGCGCGGCGCGGTCGCGCGGGACTTTGCCGCCGTGGCGGTCGAGGATCATCCGCGACGCCGCGACCACGTTCTTCGCCTTCATGCGCCAAAGGCCGATCGTGCGGATGTAGCCAGCGAGGCCCGTCTCCCCGAGCGCGACGATCGCCTGCGGCGTCGGCGCGGCGCGAAACAGCGGGCCGGTCGCGAGGTTCACGCTCCTGTCGGTCGCCTGCGCGGAGAGGATGACGGAAACGAGCAGCTGGAAGGGAGAGGCGTAGACGAGCTCGCTGCGCGGGCTCGGGTTCGCGGCGCGCAGGCGGCCGAACAGGAGCCGGATCGCGTCCGGGCCGAGCCGCTTCGGCGCGCGCCGCCGCGGCTTCGTCGGTTTCCGCTTGCGGGGCGCGTGCCTAGCCGGCATCGTCCCGCGCCAGCCGCTCGCGGCGTGAGTCGTAGAGCCTGCGGAAATGCGCCGCGCGTTCCGCGACCTGCGCTGGCGCCAGCGCTTCGGCCGGAAGTGCCGGGGCCGGCACCATGTGGATGCAGTCGACCGGGCAGGCCGGCACGCAGAGCTCGCAGCCGCTGCAGTCGGCGGCGAGGACCGTGTGCATGCGTTTGCGCGCGCCGACGATCGCGTCGGTCGGGCAGGGCGGCAGGCAGCGCGCGCAGCCGATGCAGGCGGGTTCGTCGATCCACGCGACGCGCGGCGGTCCTTCGGCGCCGCAGACGGGGTCGAGCGGCAGCGGCGGCCGGTCGAGCAGGGCCGCGAGCTCCGTGACCAGCGCTGCCCCGCCCGGCGGGCAGCGATTGAGCTCCGTCTCGCCGCGGGCGAGGGCGTCGGCATACGGCCGGCAGGCGTCGAAGCCGCAGCGGCGGCACTGGGTCTGCGGCAGGAGCGCGTCGATGCGCGCGGCAAGCTCGTCCGCGGCGGGCACGACGGCTTTCAGCTGACTTTCATGCCGGCCTTGGCGCCGGCATCCGGCGAGAGGAGGAAGAGACCCTCGTCGCCCGAGGCGGCGAGCGCCATGCCCTCCGAGGTCCCGAACCGCATCTTCTTCGGCTTGAGGTTCGCGACGATCACGACGTGCCGCCCCACCAGCGCCGCAGGTTCGTAGGCGCCGCGTATCCCCGCAAACACCGTGCGGCGCTCGCCGCCGAGGTCGACGCCGAGCTTCAGCAGGCGATCCGCGCCCTCGACGAACTCCGCGGTCTCGACGAGTGCGACGCGCAGGTCGATGCGCTGGAAGTCTTCGGGCGTGATCTGGGCAGATCCCGCCGCAGCGGCGGGCGACGCGGTCGTTGGCATGGGCATCTCCAGAAGCTTCTGCACGCTCGCGGCGTCGAGCCGCGTCGCGAGCGGTTGGTACTCGTTGATCTTCGCGCCGAGGAGCGGGGACTCGACGTCGCGCCAGTGCGCGATGCGCGAGCCGAGGAACGCTTCCGCGCGTTCGGCCGTCGCCGGCAGCACGGGCTTGAGAAAGGCCATCAGGACGCGGAACAGGTTGATGCCCTGCGTGCAGACGGCCTGCACCTCGGCGGCGCGCGCCGGGTCCTTCGCCGCGAGCCAGGGCTTCTGACGGTCGATGTAGAGGTTGGCGCGATCGGCGAGCGCCATGATCTCGCGCACGGCGGCCGCGAACTCGAGCGATTCCCACGCCTCCAGGATGCCGGCGCCCGCTTCGACGAACTCGCGGTAGAGCGCGGGCTCGGGCAGCTCCGCCGCGAGCTGCCCGCCGTAACCGCGGTGGATGAAGCTGGCGCAGCGGCTCGCGATGTTGACGAGCTTACCGACGAGGTCCGCGTTGATGCGTGTCGCGAACTCCTCGAGGTTCATGTCGATGTCGTCGAGGCCGGTCCCGAGCTTGGCCGCGAGAAAGTAGCGGAAGTAGTCGGGCGGCAGGTGGTCGAGGTAGCGGCGCGCGGTGACGAAGGTGCCGCGTGACTTCGACATCTTCTCGCCGTTGACCGTAAGGAACCCGTGCGCATGCACGGCCGTGGGCTTCCTGAAGCCCGCGCCCTCGAGCGTCGCCGGCCAGAACAGCGAATGGAAGTAGAGGATGTCCTTGCCGATGAAATGGTGCAGTTCCGCCGTGCTGTCCGGGGCCCACCACGACTCGAAGTCGAGGCCTGCCCGGGCACAGTAGTTGGCAAAGGAGGCCATGTAGCCGACCGGCGCATCGAGCCAGACGTAGAAGTACTTGCCCGGCGCGTCGGGGATCTCGATGCCGAAATACGGCGCGTCGCGCGAGACGTCCCAGTCGCGGAGCCCCGCCTCGAACCACTCGTCGAGCTTGTTCGCGACCGCATCCTGCAACGCGCCCGAGCGTGTCCACTTGCGCAGCATCGCCTCGAAGTTCCCGAGGCGGAAGAAGACGTGCCCCGACTCGCGCTCGACCGGGCGCGTGCCGGACACGGCCGAGACCGGGTCGATCAGGTCGGAGGGCGCGTAAGTGGCGCCGCAATTCTCGCAGCTGTCGCCGTACTGGTCCGGCGTGCCGCAGCGCGGGCAGGTGCCCTTGACGTAGCGGTCCGGCAGGAACATTCCGGCTTTCTCGTCGTAGGCCTGGCGCACGCTGCGTCGGGTGATGTGGCCCGCTTTTACCAGCGCCTCGTACATCCGCACGGTGAGCCGGCGGTTCTCCTCGGAGTGCGTCGTGTAGTAATTGTCGAAGCCGATGTCAAACGCGGCAAAGTCGGCGCGGCGCTCGGCGCCGACGCGGCCGATCAGAGCCTCGGGCGTGATGCCCTCGGCCTCGGCCTTCAGCATGATCGGCGTGCCGTGGGTGTCGTCGGCGCAGACGTAGATGACGTCGTGGCCCGCGAGCTTCATCGCGCGCACCCAGATGTCGCACTGGATCGTCTCGGTCATGTGACCGAGGTGGGTCGGCCCGTTCGCGTAGGGCAGGGCGCTGGTGACCAGGATGCGGCGCATCAGTCCTGCTCGCGCAGCGGCTCGAACTTGGCCTTATTGATGGACTTCTCGTAGGCAGAGCGGCCGCTGATCAACCCCTGGTCGAAGAGTTGCTCGATCGCCGAGTCCATGGTGCGCATGCCGGCGGCTGCGCCCGACTGCATCGTCGTCTCGAGTTGGTCGATCTTGCCCTGGCGGATGAGGTTCGCCGCGGCGGGTGTGTTGACGAGGACCTCGAGGGCCGCCACGCGCCCGGGCACGCCCTTGCGCGGGACCAGCTGCTGCGACACCACGCCGCGCAGCGACGTCGAGAGCATGGTGCGCACGTGGCTCTGCTTGTCGGCCGGAAAGGCGTTGACGATGCGGTCCACCGTCGCCGCGGCGCCATTCGTGTGCAGCGTCGCCATCACGAGGATGCCCATCTCGGCGGCCGTAATCGCCGTCGAGATCGTCTCGAGGTCGCGGAGTTCGCCGACCAGGATGACGTCGGGGTCCTCGCGCAGGGCCGACAGCAGTGCCGACGCGAACGACTCGGCATGGGCGCCGATCTCGCGCTGGCTGATCAGGCAGTTCTTGCGCGGATGCACGAACTCGATCGGATCCTCGATGGTCAGGATGTGGCCCTTCAGCCGGGCGTTGATGTCGTCGATCATCGCGGCGAGCGTGGTCGACTTTCCGGAGCCGGTCTTGCCGGTCACGAGGATGAGGCCGTTGGACGCCTTGGCGAGGTTGCGCACCGCATCGGGCATCTTGAGCTGCTCGAGTGTCTGCGCCTTCGACGGGATGGCGCGGAACACCGCGCCCATGCCGTTCAGCTGCCTCAGCACGTTGACGCGGAATCGGGCGATGGTGCCGAGCGAGTAGGCGAAATCCGTGCCGTCGCGCGTCTCGAGGCGGTCGAGCGCCTTGCGCGGCATGATCTCGTAGATCGCCTCGCGCACGTAGTCGGCGGCGAGGCGCTCGGAGCGCAGGGCATCGAGCTTGCCGTACTGGCGGATGCGCGGCGGGTCACCTGCCATGAAATGCAGGTCGGACCCGTCGCGCTTGAGGATCTCCTCGAGGTATTCGTCGATCTTCGCCAAGGCGCGGCCCTGCTATTCCAGCGTCTCGAAACGGGGCAAGAGGCTCCGGTCCACGACGTGCTTGGAGAACAGCTTCTTGTCGGACGCGTAGGTGTAGGCGTCGTCGGGGTCGACTTCCTTGGCCTTGATTGCGCGCATCAGCGCCTGGTCCATCAGCTCCATCCCGAGGTCCTTGCCGGTCTGCAGCTGGGCCGGGATCTGGTGCGTCTGGTCGGTCTGGATGAGCTTCGCGATCGCGCGGTTCATCACCATGACCTCGCAGACGGCGCGGCGGCCGCGGCCCTCCGGCCGCTTGACCAGCACCTGCGTG
>DATMEC010000230.1:0-3023 GCA_035557125.1 Steroidobacteraceae bacterium | reverse complement strand
GCGCGATGCCGCCGACGATCGACTGGTCGTCCGCGTACATGCGGTCGCCGTGCAGCTCCTGGAATTCGGTGAACACGAGCGGGATGTAGTCGAGCGTGTACGGCCGCTGCGGGTGGCGCGCGAGCTGGGTGATCTGCCAGGGCGTCAGGCTTGCGAAGATGCTGTTCGTCAGCGTGCGCGCCTTGGCGCGCAGCCGGTCAATCTCCTCGTCCGTCTTGAGGTCCGAGCCCTCGGCGAGAAAGCGCAGCTCCTCGATCTTCGCCTCGAGCTCGGCGATCGGCTGTTCGAAGTCCAGGAACTGCAGGGGCATCCGATCAGTATACGAAAACGAAGGGGACCCGCCCCTTCACTTAAAGGGGTGCGTCCCCTTCGCTTCCGCCGCGCGGTCCGTAACCGAAGCGCAGGCCGTCGCGGCCGACGAGACCTGCGAGTTGGTCCACCAGCGCCCGGCTCGGCCGCACCGACCAGCTCTCGTCGAGGGCCAGCGTCCCGCGCGCCTCGCCGCCGATGTAGTGCAAGGAGACCGCGCAGCGGCCGCCGCGCCCGGTGCGCAGCACGTCTTCGAGCCGGCCGATCAGCCGGCCGTCCGCGGCCCCCGCCGGCAGGCGGATCGTGAGCCTGCGCGCCTCGCGCTCGCGCAGCTCGTCGATCGCCGTCAGCTTCTTCGCGTTGATTCGCCAGTCTTCGATGAACTCGTCGAAGCGCAGCTGCCCCTCGACCACGAGTATCGCGTCGCGCACGATGATTGCGCGGTGCTGCTGCCAGACGTCGTCGAACAGGCTCACCTCGATGCGCGCGCTGCGGTCGTCTAGCACGAGCGTCATGCGCGAGCCGCGGCGGCGCATCTCGAGCACGAGTCCCGCGACGGTCACCATCTTGCCGCCGCCGAAACGCGGCTCGCCGGAGGGCCGCGGGCCGCCGAGATCCGCGATGCGCGCCGGCGCCACCTGCCGCAGCTCCTGCTCGTGCTCCGCGATGGGATGGCCGGTCAGGAACAAGCCGAGCGTTTCGCGCTCCCCGGCCAGGCGCTCGCGCTCGCCCCATTCCGGCAGCGCGGGGATCTCGATCGTCGCGCGCTCGTCGGCGGCGGCAGGCCCGGCCAGCCCGCCGAACAGGTCGTCCTGCCCGGCCGCGTGCGCGCGCGTGCGCTGCTCGCCGAGCTGGATCGCGGCCGGCAGCACCGCGGCGAGCGCCGCGCGCGCATGGCCGAAGCGGTCGAAGCACCCGGCCTTCAGCATCGCCTCGAGCGTGCGCTTGCCCGCGAGCCTGAGGTCGACGCGCCGGCACAGGTCAACCAGGCCGCGGAACTCGCCGCCGCGCTCGCGCTCGCCGACGATCGCCTCGACCGCGCCCTCGCCCACGCCCTTGATCGCGCCGAGGCCGTAGCGGATGGTCCCCGGCCCCGCGACGGTGAACGCGTAGCTCGAGGCGTTGACGTCAGGCGCCTGGACTTCGATGCCGAGCCCCGAGCACTCGTCGATGAACGAGACCACCTTGTCCGTGTGGTCCATGTCGCAGGACAGCACGGCCGCCATGAACGCCTCCGGGTGGCGCGCCTTCAGCCACGCGGTCTGGTAGGCGAGCAGCGCGTAGGCCACCGAGTGCGACTTGTTGAAGCCGTAGCCCGCGAACTTCTCGATCAGGTCGAAGATGTAGCCGGCGCGCGCCGCTGTCACGCCGCGCGCCACCGCGCCGTCCACGAACGTCGAGCGCTGGAGCGCCATCTCCTCGGGCTTCTTCTTGCCCATGGCGCGCCTCAAGAGGTCCGCGCCGCCGAGCGTGTAGCCGGAGAGCGTCTGTGCGATCTGCATCACCTGTTCCTGGTACAGGATGACGCCGTAGGTCGGCTTCAGGATCTCGGCGAGGCTCGGGTGCAGGTAGTCGATGGTGCCGGCGGAACGCCCGTGCTTGCGGGCGATGAAGTCGTCCACCATGCCCGACTGCAGCGGCCCCGGGCGGAACAGCGCGACCAACGCGACGATGTCGTCGAAGCGGTCGGGCTGCAGCTTACGCACGAGGTCGGTGATGCCGCGCGACTCCAGCTGGAAGATCGCGGTCGTGCGGCCCGCCTTCAGCAACTTGAACGTCTCCGCATCGTCGAGCGGCAGGCGCGCGAGGTCGAGCGGCGGCTCGCCCGCTGCGAGGCGCTTCGCGTTGATGAGGCGCACTGCCCAGTCGATGATCGTGAGCGTGCGCAGGCCGAGGAAGTCGAACTTCACGAGGCCGATCGCGTCCACGTCCTTCATGTCGAACTGCGTTACGACGTTCCGGCTGCCCGCTTCGCAGTAGAGCGCGGTGAAATCCGTGAGCGGCGACGGGGCTACGACGACGCCGCCCGCGTGGGTGCCGGCATTGCGCGCGAGCCCTTCGAGCTGCTTCGCGAGATCGATCAGGTCGCGAACTTCGTCCTCGGCCCCGTAGCGCCGCTTGAGCTCGGGTTCCTTCTCGAGCGCGCCTTCGAGGGTGATGCCGAGCTCGAACGGGATCAGCTTCGCGATCCCGTCCACGAAGCCGTACGGCAGGCCGAGCACGCGCCCGACATCGCGCACGACCGCCTTTGCGGCCAGCGAGCCGAAGGTGATGATCTGGGAGACGCGGTCCCGCCCGTAGCGGTCCGCCACGTACTCGATCACCTGGTCGCGGCGCGACATGCAGAAGTCAATGTCGAAGTCCGGCAGCGACACGCGCTCCGGGTTCAGGAAGCGCTCGAACAGCAGGTCGTGGCGGATGGGGTCGAGGTCGGTGATGCCGAGCACCCAGGCGACCAGCGAGCCGGCGCCCGATCCGCGTCCCGGTCCGACCGGGATCTCGCGCTCGCGCGCCCAGCGGATGAAGTCCGCGACTACCAGGAAGTAGCCCTCGAATCCCATGCCGCAGATGACGCCGAGCTCCCGCTCGAGCCGCGCCTGGTATGCGCCGGCCTCGTCGGGCGCGCTGCCGATGCGGCGCGCCAGCCCTTCGGCCGCGAGCCGCCGCAGGTAAGCCTGCGCGCCGGAGCCGTCCGGCACTGCGAAGGCCGGCAG
>DATMEC010000229.1:0-2624 GCA_035557125.1 Steroidobacteraceae bacterium | reverse complement strand
GCGGATGTCGAAGCTGCCCGTCGCGCCTTCGGCGAAGTAGCGCAGGAGGTCCTTGGCGAGCAGGATCCCGACGATCTGGTCGCGGTCGTCGCCGATCACCGGGAAGCGCGAGTGGCCCGACTCGATCACCGCCGGCAGGAGTTGCTGCGGCCCGGAGTCGCGCTCGAGCACGACCATCTGCGACCGCGGCACCATGATGTCGCGCACGTGCTGGTCGGCCACGCGCAGCACACCCTGGATCATCTGCACGGCGTCGGCCTCGACGATGCCCCCGCGCGCGGCGGCACGGATCGCGTCGACCAGCTCGGCACGATCGCGCGGCCCCTCCTTCGTCAGGCGCCGCAGCCAGCCGCTTCCCTTTCCTTTCGCCGCCACCTCAGCCTCCGTACGGATCCGCGATGCCGATGCGCGCGAGCAGCCGGCGCTCGCGGCCTTCCATGCGCCTCGCGTCCTGCGCGCGCAGGTGATCGAAGCCGAGCAGGTGCAGCGTCCCGTGCACGATCATGTGGGCCCAGTGCGCGGCGAGCGCCTTGCCCTGCTCGCGCGCCTCGCGTGCGACGACCGGCGCGCAGACCACGATGTCGCCGATCTGCCGGCCGCGGAGCTCCGGCGCCGCGGGGAACGAGAGGACGTTCGTTGCGCAGGCGCGGCCGCGCCAGCGCTCGTTGAGCTGCCGGCCCTCGCGCTGGCCGACCACGCGAATGCCGAGCTCGCCCTTGCGGTCCCCCGCCGCGAGCCGGGCCCAGCGGCGAATCGTGGCGGGCCCGGGCGCCCAGGGCCGGCGCGTGCGATAGCGCAGCACGACGTCCAGGCTCACGTGTTCCCGTCCGGCGCCGAGTCGCGCTCATAGGCCTCGACGATCCGCTGCACCAGCGGGTGGCGCACGACGTCCCGCGCGGTGAAGCGCGTTACCGCGATGCCCTTGACGCCGGCCAGTACGTCGAGTGCGTGCCGCAGGCCGGACTGACGGTGTGCCGGCAGGTCGGTCTGCGTGACGTCGCCGGTCACAACCGCGCGTGAGCCGAAGCCGATGCGCGTGAGGAACATCTTGATCTGCTCTACCGTCGTGTTCTGCGCCTCGTCGAGGATGATGAACGACTCGTTCAACGTGCGCCCGCGCATGAATGCGAGCGGAGCAACCTCGATGACGTTGCGTTCGATGAGCCGCGCGACGCGGTCGAAGCCGATCATCTCGTAAAGCGCGTCGTACATCGGCCTGAGGTACGGGTCCACCTTCTGCGACAGGTCGCCCGGCAGGAAGCCGAGCCTCTCGCCCGCTTCCACCGCCGGCCGCACCAGCACGAGCCGGCGCACGCTCTCGCGCTGCATCGACTCGACCGCGCAGGCGACGGCGAGATAAGTCTTGCCGGTGCCCGCCGGCCCGATGCCGAACGTAAGGTCGTGCGAGCGGATCGCATGGAGGTACTGCTGCTGGTTACCGCCGCGGCCACGGATCAGGCCGCGCAGCGTCTCGACGGCGTCCGCATCGTCCGCCGGGCCCGCTCCCATGCCGCCCTCCTGGATCGCGAGGTGGACGTCCTCGGGCGACACCGGCTGGCTGGCCGCCCGCTCGTAGAGCTGACGCAGCACCGCCGCGCCCGCCGCGGCGTTCGCGCCGCGCAGCGAGAAGCGGCCGGAACGCCGGCGAATCTCGACGCCGAGCCGGTTCTCGATCTGGTGCAGGTTCTCGTCCAGCGGCCCGCAGACCGCGGCGAGCCGCGCATTGTCTCCCGCGCCGAAGTCGACGCTGGATTCGGGGGCGGCGTTCAAGCGACCAGCCGGCCACGCAGCGAGTTCGGCATGGCCTCCGTGATGCAGACGTCGGCGAAGCCGTCGACGAGCGAATGCGGCCCGTCGAAGTTCACCCAGCGCATGTTCTCCGTCCGGCCCGCGAGCTGACGCGGGTCGCGGCGGGCGGGCTTCTCGACCAGCACGCGCTGGGTGCTGCCGACCATCGCCTCGCTGATCCGCCGCGCCTGGCGGTTGAGCTGCGCCTGCAGCGCCTCCAGGCGCCGCTGCTTGACCTCGTGCGGTACCTCTCCGGGCAGCGCTGCGGCGGGCGTGCCCGGCCGCTTGCTGTAGATGAAGCTGAACGACTGGTCGAAGCCGACGTCCTCGATCAGCTCGAGCGTCTGCGTGAAGTCCGCCTCGGTCTCGCCGGGGAAGCCGACGATGAAATCGGACGAGAGGCTGATGTCGGGGCGCGCCTCGCGCAGGCGACGGATCTTCTGCTTGTACTCGAGCCGGGTGTAACCGCGCTTCATGAGCGCGAGGATGCGGTCGGAACCGCTCTGCACCGGCAGGTGCAGGTAGTTCGCGAGCTTCGGCACCTCGGCGTAGGCGTCGACCAGCGATTGCGTGAACTCAAGCGGGTGCGAGGTCGTAAACCGGATGCGCTCGAGGCCGTCCATTTCCGCGATGCGGCGGATCAGCCCGGCGAGATCCACGGCCGCCCCGTCAGCCGCGAGCCCGCGGTACGCGTTTACGTTTTGCCCGAGGAGCGTCACTTCGCGCACGCCCTGCACCACGAGCGAGGCAACTTCGCCGACGACCTGCGCGAACGGGCGGTTCATCTCCTCGCCGCGCGTGTAGGGCACGACGCAGAAGCTGCAGTAGCGGCTGCA
>DATMEC010000228.1:0-12878 GCA_035557125.1 Steroidobacteraceae bacterium | reverse complement strand
CATGACGGACAAGCGGATCCGCCACCTGCCGGTCGTGGAGAACGGCAACCTCGTCGGCGTGATCTCGATCGGGGACTGCGTGAAGGCGGTCATCGACGAGCAGAAACACGAGATCGAGGACCTTCGCAGGTATATCGCGGGGTAGTGGCATCGCTGCGGCGCCCGCAACGGTGCCGGCGCCGCGGCGGTGCGGCAACCTCGCGGGTTACCAGCTGCCGGTGTTGGGCATCGATTTCCAAGGCTCCGCAGGAGCACGGGCGCCGCCCTTCTGCAGCAGCTCGATGGAGATGTTGTCGGGCGAGCGGACGAAGGCCATGCGGCCGTCGCGCGGCGGGCGGTTGATGGTCACTCCGCCGGCCTGGAGCTTCGCGCAGGCCGCGTAGACGTCGTCCACCTCGTAGGCGAGATGGCCGAACGCGCGGCCGATCCCGTAGTCCTCGGGATCCCAGTTGTGGGTGAGCTCGACCTGGGCCGCGTCGTCGCCGGGCGCGGCGAGGAAGACGAGCGTGAAGCGCCCGCCCTCGTTCTCGATGCGCCGCAGCTCGCGCAGTCCCAGTAGGTCGCAGTAGAAGTGCAGCGACTTCCCGAGGTCGGCGACGCGGACCATCGTGTGCAGATACTTCATCGGAATACGCTAGCACGCCGCCGCAATCAGGCGAAGCCGAGGACGAGGCCCGCCGCGGCGCCGCCGGCGATCACCCACAGGACGTCCACTCGGGTGAAGCTGAGAACGGCGAATGCGACCGCCGTGATGCACATCGCGGAAATGTCCGGCTGGCCCAGGCCTCCGGGAAACAGCACGCTGCGCCCGAATGCGATGGCGAGGCTCGCGATCACGCCGACGACAGCGGCCGTGATGCCGGCGAGCGCTGACCCGAGGCGCGCGTTGGACGTGACTCTCTCGACGTAGGGCGCACCGACCAGCATCAAGATGACGGCCGGCAGGAACACGGCCCAGGACGTCAGTAGCGCCATGACGGTGGCCACGAACCCGGGGTTGGCGGCGCCCGGATTGTTCCAACCGGCCATGAAGCCGACGAACTGCAGCACGATGATGAGCGGGCCCGGCGTCGTCTCGGCGAGCGCGAGTCCCGCGATCGTGTCCGCCTGCGTCAGCCATCCGTACACCTCGACGACCTGCTGGTTGACCCAGGCGAGTACCGCATAGGCGCCGCCGAAGGTGACGAGCGCGGCCGTGGTGAAGAACCGGTAGACGTCGAGGTACAACGACTCGCCGCCCGCGAGCGCAAGAATCGCGAGCACGGGCACGCACCAGAGTGCAACGCCTGCCGCGAGGGTCCGCCAGGGGAAGCGCGCGGGTACCGGCGTGGTCGTGCCAGCGGCGACGCCGCCCCGGCCCGCGAACGCCCCCACGAGCGCCGCGCCGAGCACCACGACCGGGAACGGCAGCACGCGCGCCAGCATCAGGACGAACGCGGCCATGGCGAGCGCGACGTGCAACGGCCCCTTGAGCGCCCGCCGGCCGATGCGCACGAGCGCCTGCACGATGAGGGCGATCGCGACCGCCATGAGGCCGTCGAGCACAGATGCGACCAGCGGCACGTCGCCGTGCATCGCGTAGACGAACGAAAGCCCGATGAGCAGAGCCATCGCCGGCAGCAGGAAGCAGAGCCCGGCCACGACGCCGCCCCAGGTGCCATGCAGCCGCCAGCCGAGCCAGACCGCGAGCTGCATCGCCTCCGGCCCCGGGATGAGCACGGCAAAATTGAGCGCATTCATGAAGGTCCGCTCGTCGAACCAGCGGCGCACATCGACGAGCTCGCGATGCATGATCGCGATCTGTGCGACGGGACCGCCGAACGAGATCACGCCGAGCTTCAGCCAGAAGCGGAACGCCTCGCGGCGTGTCGGGGTCACGGCGCCGTGATCGGCGAGTACCACGGCAGCCGCTCGAACCCAGCCACCCAGGCCGAGATCGCCGGGAAATCCGCGAGGCGATAGCCCGCCTCGTCCGCGACGTGCGTATAGGCAAAGAGCGCAATGTCGGCGAGCGAGACGTCCTCGCCGACCAGCCAGCGGCGGCCCGAGAGGCCCTTCTCCAGCACCGCGAGCGCCTCGGCGCCGCGCTGGAAGCGCTCGGTGTACTTTTCGCCGAGCTCGTCGGGCGTCTTCTTCAGCGACTTGAGCCAGAAGCGCACGGTCGCGACGCCAGGCTCGAGCTGGTACTGCTCGAAGCCGAGCCACTGCCACACCAGCGCGCGCTCGTATTTGTCTGCCGGGAGGAGCTTCGTGCCCTCGGCCAGGTAGTTGATGATCGCGTGGCTCTCCGCGATCGGCCCGCGCCCCGGCACCATCAGCACGGGGACCTTGCCGTTGGGATTGATCGCGAGATATTCCAGCGTGCGCGTCGCGCCGGCGACGATGTCCATGGCCTCAAGCTGGTAGGAAATGCCGAGCGCCTTCATCGTCAGACGGCACTTATAGCCGTTGCCCGAGGGCAAGTAGTCGTAGAGCACGTAACCCATGGTTCAGCCCCGTGCGAGAAGCCGCCGCGCCTCCGCTGCAGCGCGGATGCCGGAGAGATGCGCGCCGTGCAGCGTGCCATACGCGGATTCCTCCGTGTGCTCGCCCGCAAAGACGATGCGGCCGCCGACCGGCCGCCCGAGAATGGCGCGCGCGCCGTAGCGGCCGGGCACGCAGTGCGAGTAGGCTCCGCGCGACCACGGGTCAGTCGCCCAGGCCGTGGCGATCCCCTCGTCAAACTGCTTGCGGACGTCGCCGCCGAGCATCGCGGTCAACTCGTCGACCGCGAGGCCGATCGCCGCCGCCTCACCCGCGCCTTCCAGCCCGCGCGCAAGCCGGCCCGACGCGAAGGCGATGCAGACGTTGCTGTGCTCGTGACGCGTCAGGTACCTGAGGCCGCGCCCGTCGTCGCGCTTCATCCGCAAGACTTCGCTGTTCTCCGATTGGAAGACGTTCTTCTTGAAGCGCAGCGCGACCTTGTCGAGGATCCCGAGCGGCAGATCGTGATGCGCCTGCAGCACCTCGGCCGGAAGGTGCGGCGTGAACACGACCGCGCCCTCGGCGACGACTGCCGACGGCAGCGCGACGATGGCGACGCGCGCGGTGACGAGTCCCTTTGCCGTGTCTGCGGCGACGTTCCGGCCTCCCCAGCGGATGCGCGTGACCGGGGTTTCGAGGCTGACGTCCATGCCCTTCGCGTAGTGCGCGAGGAGCGTGCCCAAGCCGCGCGGGATCACGAAATCCGCGCCGTCCTCGTCGTACTGCCAGGAATCGAGCGCAGAGAAGTTCGACGGCTCGACGCCCTCCCACGCCGTGAGTTCGTCCATCGCCATCGCATACCAGGGATCGTCGAGCGTCTCCTGGGTGAAAGCCGCCTCGGCCGGGATGTCGAGGCCGCGGCGCCCGGCCCGGGCGAGCTCGCGCTCCATGCGCGCAGTGACGGCGCGCAGTCCCGCGGTCTCGGACTCAGGCATGCGGCGCGCACCGTCGTAGACGTGGCGCGCGACGGTGTCCTGTACGAGCTCGAACCCGTTCTGCCGGGCATAGTTCATCCACGGGTTGACATTCGAGGAGTGCAACCACGAACAGCCACGGTCCCAGGTGACGCCCAGGCTGTTGACGGTGAACGCTCGGCCGCCGATGCGGTCGCGCGCCTCGAGGACGCGGACGGAGGCGCCCTGCGACGCCAGCACGCGCGCGGCCGTGAGGCCGGCGGCGCCGGCGCCGACGACGAGCACGTCTGGCGCTGCGGTCGCGGCGCGAAGCGGCGAACCGAACGCGCCGATGAGCGCGCCCGCGCCGAGTCCCTGCAGGATCTGTCTGCGATTCGTCACCGGATTGCGTTCCGCCACACCCTGAGCTTCGAACGATAACCCATCCCGGCATGGGCGGGGCTCGTCGACGGCAGCAGGCGGTACTCGAGCTTGCGCGTTCCGGGAAGCATCGGCTGGACGCGGCGCCGCCAGGCCGACTCGGCCTTGCGCCCGTTGAAGCACACGCGGCGGATGCCCGGGTGCGCGGCGAGGAAGGCGGCGAAATCGTTGACGCGCACGGTGTCGTCGCGGATTGCGGCGTCGAGGCTGCCCGGCCGGACGCAGCTTTCGACCACGTCCCAGAGCGCGATGCGCCGGCGCTTCAGGGCGGCGGCGCGCCGGGCATACGGCGCGTCTGCTGCGATGCCGCAGATCTCGCCCGCGATGCGCCAGAACTGGTTATGCCGGAAGGCGTAGTACTCGCCGGCCGCGAGCGATGCCTCGCTCGGCATGCTGCCGAGGATCAGGACGCGTGCGTCCTGGTCCTCGATCGGCCGAAAGCCCTTGCGTCGCCTCGACGTTCCGCGGTCCCTGCGCGCCATGGGGTCAGTCTGTCGCGCGCTACGCGCTGACTCAAGCCGCTCATTCCGCGCCTAGTTTGGCGCGAGTTGCGCCTGCGCGTCCCGGGTCGACAGGCCGTCGGCCAGCTTCAGGAGTTGCAGGAAGTTACCGGACTCCGGATCCACGCCGCCCGCCGACTCCGCAAGCGCGATCGCGTCCGGATAGCCGAAGCCGCCCGTGTACGCGCCACCGCGCAACAATTGCCCGTATGCCGCCGCCGCGGCCGCGAGACGGAATTCGGCCGAGGACTGGCTCGCGTCCTTCCGCAGGTCGCCGACGCGCACGGCCCGTTCGATCAGCCGGCTTGCAGCCTTCTGGCCGTCCTCGGGCCGCTTGTAACGCAAGCGCACGAACGCCAGCTCGTCGCTGTCCGCCACGGCGCCGGTCTCGCTGCCATATCGCAGGGGATCCATGCGCTCGCCCCCCTCGCCCTGCAGCGCGATCTCATACAGGGCCGTTACGCTGTGCCCGGCGCCGATCTCGCCGGCGTCGATCTGGTCGTTGTTGAAGTCCTCCCGGTGGAGGATGCGGTTCTCGTATCCGATCAAACGGTATTCCGAGACCCGCGCCGGGTTGAACTCGACCTGGATCTTCACGTCCCGGGCAATCGTGTGCAGCGTCGCGTCGCGCTGCGACACCAGCACTCTCTGTGCCTCTATCAGCGAGTCGATGTACGCGTGATTGCCGTTTCCCGCGTCGGCCAGCCGCTCCATCAGGTGACCGTTGTAATTGCCGGTCCCGAAACCAAGCGTCGTGAGCGCGACATCTCCCTTGCGCTTTTCCTCGACGAGATCGACCAGCGCCTCGAAGCTGACCGTGCCGACGTTGAAGTCGCCGTCGGTCGCGAGCAGGACCCGGTTGTTGCCGTCCTTCATGAACGCCTTCTCAGCCATCGCATACGCCAGCGCGATGCCTGCGCCGCCGTTGGTGGAGCCGCCGGCTTCAAGTCGGTCGAGCGCCGACTGGATGGTTGTCGTCTCGGAACCAGGCGTCGGCTCGAGCACCACGCCCGTGCTGCCTGCGTACACGACGAGGGTGATCCGGTCTTGCCCGGTCAACTGCCTCGCCAGGAGCTTGAGCGAGGACTTCACCAGGGGAAGCTTGTCTGCAGCCTGCATCGAGCCGGACACGTCGACCAGGAATACCAGGTTGGACGGCCGGCGCTCGCCAAGCCGTTCCCATCCCTGGATACCGACCTGCAGCAGCCGGGTCTTGGGGTTCCAGGGCGTCGAGGCGATCTCCGTCACGATTCCGAAGGGCGTCGCCGAATCCCGCGGTGCCGCGTAGCCGTAGTCGAAGTAGTTGATCAACTCCTCGACGCGCACCGCGTCCTGCGGGGGCAGGCGGCCCTCGTTGAGCATGCGCCGCACGTTGCTGTAAGCGCCGGTATCGACGTCGACGCTGAAAGTCGAGACCGGATTCTCCGCGGCGCGTTGCACCGGGTTTGCATCGATCCTGCCGTAGTTCTCCCGGTCCTGCGGCAGGACGGCGTACGGCGCGGTCGCCATGTGAATCTCCCGCGCCGTGACGTTCGACGTGGGCATATCCATGACGGACTCGGCCGTCCGCCTGCGCGAACCCGTGACGACGACTTCCTGCAGGTCGCGGTCAGCCGGCGCGGAAACTTCCTGCGTGCCGGCAGGCACCTCCTCCCGGGAGATGGGGGCCGGCGAACATGCGGCCATGGCCACAAGTACGGTCATGGCGAGGAATTGCGAGGGTGTGGCCATGGGTCGGCTCCAGGGGTTGTTTCCCCTGTAAACGACGGAGCGGTCCGATCAGGGTCAGGCCGCGGATCGAAGAAGCAGCGCGGCAAAAAGAAAGGCCCGCCGAAGCGGGCCTTTCATCAGCGATTGGACGGATGCTTACCAGCGTCCGCCGCCACCACCACCGCCGCCACCGCCGCCGCCACCCGAACGGAAGCCACCGCCACCGCCCGGACGACCGCCGCCGCCACCCGGACGGCCGCCGCCGCCGGCGCCGCGGGGACGATCCTGCGCTTCATTGACGCGCAGCTGGCGACCGCCCATCGAGAAGCCGTTCAGGGCTTCGATGGCCTTGGCGGCCTCGCCCTGCGGCATTTCGACGAAGCCAAAGCCGCGCGGACGGCCGGTTTCACGGTCTGCCGGCAGCGCCACGGACTCGACCGCACCGTGCTGCGCGAACAGGTCGCGCACCTGGGCTTCGGTCGCCGAAAAAGGCAGGTTTCCAACGTAAATCTTCATGACTCTAGATCTCTCACTTTTCTTCAGAACATGACCGTACGCGGCCCCCTCACGAGGGTCGGCGCCGGCCATTCACAACGGCAGGATTCACGGTCGGGATCGTCTGGGCGGGCAATTGAGCTCGGCAGGGCGAATCTTCGATCAGCGGGTCCTGTCACCTTGACCGCGCCACGGGGGCTACGGTCGGCGCGGAGAATAACACGGGGGGCGGGGGGTCTTCCATTTCGGGTTGGCGGCAAAAGCGGCGAATACCCCTCATTTTGGAGGGTGAGGCCTAGGACGGGAGGGGACAGGCCCCTTTGGCAGGAGGGGACGGTCCCCTAGTCGAGGCGCTTGTGGAAGCGCTTCATGGCGAGGGTGAGCATCACGGCGAGGAACGCGAGGAGCTTCAGGAGCTCGGGGCGCATGTCGGTCAGCACGGCGCCCCGCAGCACGATGCCGCGGACGATCTCGTTGAAGTGCGTGAGCGGGAGTACCTGCGCGATCCACTGTGCGACCTTCGGCATGCCTTCGAACGGGAACATGAACCCCGACATGAGGATCGACGGCAGCAGCGTCACGATCGCCATCTGCATCGCCTGGAACTGGGTCTGCGCGATGGTCGAGATCAGGAGACCCAGCGAGAGCGAGGCGGCGATGAAGAGCAGCGCGCCGAGGTAGAGGTCGAGGAGCCGTCCGGCCACCGGCACGCCGAACAGGAACCAGCCGAGCACGAGGATCAGCGTGGTCTGGATGAGGCCGATCGCGACGTACGGCAGGAGCTTGCCCGCCATCAGCTCGGCAGGCGACACGGGCGTGGTGATCAGGAGCTCGAGGTTGCCGCGCTCGCGCTCGCGGACGATCGCGCTCGCCGTGAAGATGACCATCGTCATGGTCAGGATCACGCCGCAGAGCGCCGGCACGATCTGGACGGCCGTTCGCTTCTGCGGGTTGTAGGCGACCAGGATCTCGACCGGGCGCACGGCGGGGGGCGCGCCGGCGCGGCGCAAGAGCGGCATCGACGCGAGCCCGGAAGCCACGTTCTCGAGCGCCGGCTGGCTGCCGTCGACGACGATCTGCAGCGCCGCGCGCCTGCCATCGGCAATGCGACGCTCGAGGTCCGGCGGGATGACGATCGCGATGTTCGCGTCGCCCCGCTGCATCAGCTCGCGGAGCTCACGGTCGGTGCCCGCCTGGCGGATGCTGCCGAGCACCTGCGTCGCGCCGAGGTCGCCGACGAGCCGCCGTGACAGCGAGGTCTGCGACTGGTCGAGCACCGCGGTCGAGACGCCGCGCACGTCGAAGTTGATCGCGTATCCGAACAGCAGGAGCTGGATCGTCGGGATGCCGACGATGAGGCCGACCGTGACGCGGTCGCGCGAGAGCTGGCGCACTTCCTTGCCGGCGACTGCGAGCAGGCGTCCGAGCCACTTCATGCCGCGCGCTCGCCCTGCGCCGCCTCGGCGCGCAGTTTCGTCGCGGCGACGAACACGTCCTCGAGAGAGGCGCCGACCTGCTCCACCGTCGCCCGCGGGTTGCCGTCCGCAAGCGCCGCGAGCAACAGGGCCTCCGGCTCGCGCGTCGCCTTCGGCAACAGCACGCGCAGGCGGTTGCCGAGCTGCGCGACGCTGCGCACCTCGGCGACGCCCGCGAGCGCGCTCCGCGCCGAGGTGAAATCCACGTCGCCGATCTCGATGACCACGGCGTCGATGTCGCGCGCGAGCGACTTCGGCTCGCCTTCCGCGGCGATGCGCCCGCGGTCGAGGATCGCGAGCCGGTGGCAGCGTTCCGCCTCGTCCATGTAGTGCGTGGACACTAGGATCGTCGTGCCGCCGCCGACCAGCTCGAACAGGCTCTCCCAGAAGTCGCGCCGGCTCTGCGGGTCGACGGCGCTCGTCGGCTCGTCGAGCAGAAGGATGTCCGGCTCGTGCAGCGTCGCCGCCCCGAGCGCGAGACGCTGGCGCTGACCGCCTGAGAGCGTGCCGGCGCGCTGCTTCGCGAGCCCCGCGAGGTCGTAGCGCCGCACCCGATCGCCGATGCGCTCGCGCCGCATGGGACCGTCGAGCCCGTACACGCGCGCCATGAACTCGAGGTTCTCGAGCACCGTGAGGTCGTCCCAGAGCGAGAAGCGCTGCGTCATGTAGCCGAGCCTGAGGCGCACCTGCTCGGAGTCCCGCGGCACGGAGTAACCCAGCACGTTCACGGTTCCGCGGGTCGGCACGAGAAGCCCGCAGAGCATGCGGATCGTCGTGGACTTGCCCGAGCCGTTGGGGCCGAGGAACCCGTAGATCTGCGCGCGCGGCACGTCGAGGTCGATGCCGTCGACGGCCCACTTCGTTCCGAAGCGGCGCGCGAGGTCGCGCGCGGTGATCGCGATGCTCACGGCCCGGTCCGGCCGGCCGCGAGCGTCACCTCGACCGGGATGCCGGTGGGCAGGGTCGCCGCATCGAGGTCGGTGAGCACGACCTCGGCAAGGTAGGCAAGCCGCCCGCGTTCGCGCTCGTTCAGCGAGTAGTACGGCGTGAAGGCGGCCTCGGACGACACGTAACGCACCTCGGCGTTCCAGTCGCGGTCGCTGCCGTCGATGCGCACGGTCGCGGTCGTCCCGGCGCCGACGCCGGCGCGGCGCGTCTCGGGGATGAAGACGCGCGCGTACGGCTGCCCGCCGGCCAGCAACACGACGACCGGCGCGCCTTTCGGCGGGCGCTCGCCGAGCTCGTACGGCAGCGCGTCCACGACGCCAGCCCGCGGCGCCCGCACCGTGTGCCGCTCGAGCGACAGCTCGAGTTGCGCGACCTCCGCGCGTGCCGCCTCGAGTGCGGCCGCGGACTGCTCGACGACTTCAATGCGAGTCCCGTTCACGAGCTCCGCAAGCCGGTCGCGCGCCGCGCGCTCGTCGGCGATGGCGCTGTCGCGCACTGCGCGCTGGCGGTCGAGCGCGCTCGCCGGCAGCAGTTTCTGCGCGACGACTTCCTCGACGCGCTCGTACTCCTTCGACTCGGTGGCCGCCCGCGCCGCGGCGCCCGCGACGTTCGCGCGTGCCGCGCCGACCTGTTCCTTGCGCGCACCGGCGACGTCCTCGGCATGGCGGCGCTCGGCGGCAGTCGCGTTCGCACGCGCCTGCTGGACGCGCGCGGCCGCCGTCGATGGATCGAGCCGCAGCAGCAGCGCGCCCGCCTCGACCGCCTTCCCTTCGCGCACCGCCACCTCGAGGATGGCCTGCTGGTCCTCGGCGACGAGCTCGACGCGGTCGCGCTCGAGCGTGCCGAGGAGCGCGTCGTTCCCGTTCCCGCAGGCGGCGAGGACGAGGACGCAAGCCGCGATGGACGCCCGGACCGGTCGATTCATGCGAAGTCCCCCGAGTTCACGGATAATAACGGGGATGCGCTCACCATTCCTCTGGGCCCTGACGGCCTGCCTCGCCGCTGCCCTGCCTGCGGTCGCAGCAGGCGGAGACGAACCGATGATCTCGATCGCCATACACGGCGGGGCGGGCGTGATCAGCCGCGCCTCCATGACCGCAGACAACGAGCACGCCTACCGCGCCGACCTCGAGCGCGCACTCGACGCCGGCTACGCGGTGCTGGACAAGGGCGGCTCGAGCCTCGACGCCGTCGTCGCCGCGGTCAAGATCCTCGAGGACTCGCCACTGTTCAATGCCGGCAAGGGCGCGGTGTTCAGCCATGCCGGCGTCAACGAGCTCGACGCCGCGATCATGGACGGCGCGACGCAGAAAGCCGGCGCCATCGCGGGCGTCCGCCATCTCCGCAACCCGATCGAGGTCGCGCGACTCGTCATGGAGCGCACGCCGCACGTGCTGCTCGCCGGAGAAGGCGCCGAGGAGTTCGCGCTCGAGCAGGGCGTCAAGCTCGTGCCCGGCAGCTATTTCTACACCGAGCGTCGCTGGAAGCAGCTCGAGGAGGCACAGAAAGCCGAGCGTACCGCGTCGGTTCCCGCGAACGACATCGGCTACTTCGGCACGGTCGGCGCCGTCGCGCACGACAAGGACGGCAACCTTGCCGCCGCCACTTCGACCGGCGGCATGACCAACAAGCGCTGGGGCCGCATCGGGGACTCGCCGATCATCGGCGCGGGCACCTATGCGGACAATGCGACCTGCGCGGTGTCGGCAACCGGCAGCGGTGAGTACTTCATCCGCGCCGTCGTCGCCCATGAAATCTGCGCGCGCGTCCGCCTGTCCGGCGTCTCTGCCGCGGAAGCGGCGCGCGCGGTGATCCACGGCAAGCTGCAGGAGATCGGCGGCGATGGCGGCGTCATCGTCGTCGACAAGGACGGCGCGCTCTCGCTCGAGTTCAACACTGAAGGCATGTTCAGGGCAGCGCGCGATTCCGGCGGCCGCCGCGAGGTCGCCATCTACTAGCCTTCGGATTCCGGCTTCATCGCCGCCTTGCGGTGGAAGTAGCCGGTCTGCATGTGTTCGTATTCCTGCTCGAGCATTTCGAGGCGGTTGCGGCCGCCGTCCTTGGCCGCGTACAGCGCCTGGTCCGCGAGTTGCACGAGCCCGGCCCAGCTGCGGCGCGCGGCCGGCACCACGCAGCCGATCCCGAGGCTGATCGTCAGCACCGGCGCCGCGCTCGAGTCCTCATGCGGGATGGCGAGTTTCCGCACCGCCTCCAGGACCTCCGCGCCGAGACTCTCGGCGTCCGCGCGCTTCATGTCGAACAGGATGATCGCGAACTCCTCGCCACCGTAGCGTGCCGCTAGGTCGAGCGGCCGGCGCGCGAAGCGCGCGAGCGTGCTGGCGACCGCCTTCATGGCCTCGTCGCCGGCCTGGTGCCCGTAGCGGTCGTTGTAAGCCTTAAAATGGTCGATGTCCGCGAGCACCAGCGCCATCGGCTTGCGGTCGCGGATGCTCTGCGCCCAGGCGCGCTGCAGGTGGTCGTCGAAGCGCCGCCGGTTGTGGATGCCCGTGAGCCCGTCCTGCAGGGCCGTCTCGGCGAGCCGCTGGCCCTCGAGCCAGGCGGTGCGGCGCGCATGCTCGAGGTTCCAGGCGCCCGCGACGCAGATGACATTGGCGATGCCGAGCGTCAGCAGGTAGTGCGTCATGTCGATGCCCGGCATGCCCTTCGTACTCGCGATCGCCACGTACGCGACGAGTCCGAGCGCGTTCACCGCGATGGCGGAACGGAAAGTGAGGCCGAGCACGAAGTACACCGCGATGATCGCGAGCAGGAGCCGGCCGAAGATGCGCGGCTCGCCCGCCATCCACGCCGACACGCTGACCCAGGCCATCGCCGCCAGCGCTGCCGTCATGGCAACGGCGATGTAGCGCGGGTACCAGACGTCGGCACGTGGCACGAAGGTGATCGCAAAACCCGCGAGCAGGAGCGGCAGCATGATGCCGGTGCGCGCAAGGTCCGGGACGATGCGCCCGATGATCGGCGCCGCAACATGGTCGACCTGGATCACGACGAGGCTGATGGCCGCGAGGATCGCAAGATTGATGCGCAGGTAGCGCATGCGGTCCTGGAACTGGTCGCGGCGATAGGCCGTCTCCAGCTCGCCATCGAACCGTAATCCGTGAAACCCGCGTTGCAGCTGTTCCGTCAGCGAGGGGGTGTGCTGTCCACTCAAGTCAACGCCGCCCGTGTCAGACCAGCGATCCTTCAGTATAGCGCGCCACGAACTCGGCGAACGGCATCGCGTCGCGTGCCTCGACGGCGCGCTGCTCCTCGAGCGAGGCCGTGGCCTCCTCGCGCAGCTCAGCGAGCCGGCCGGGGTTCGGCGGGTAAAGCTCCCGGAAGTAGTCGCGGTGCATCCGCGACATCCACAGCGCGACGTCGAAGAAAGACATGCCCTGGCGGCGCATCTCCTCGAGCAGGCGCGCGGACGGCAGCTCCGCGAAGTCCTGGAGCTTCGCGCGCTGGAATGCGAGCGCCGCACTGTAAGGCCTCGACGAATCTCCCGTGTCGAGCAGCTCGCAGATGCCCTGCATCTGGTCGAGGATCTCCCCCGCCCAGTCGGTAAGCGCGAGCGGGCCCTTCTCGGTCCACAGCGCGAGGCCCGGCTCGCGGCCGCGGCTCGCGACGAGCACGTGGTTGGCCTCGTACTTCTCCGAGAGCTCGCGCGACAACGGCTCGCTCTCGCGCAGCAGGCACAGCGCCGCGAAAGCCTCGAGGAAGAGCAGCTTGCGCTGGTTGACGCCGACCGGGTCGTAGGCACCGACGTCGAGCGAGCGCATCTCCACGTATTGCACGCCGGCGCGCAGCAGCGCCCGGGTCGGCCGCTCGCCGGAAAAGGCGACGCGCTTCGGGCGGATGAAGCTGTAGTACTCGTTCTCGATCTGCAGGAGGTT
>DATMEC010000227.1:0-3440 GCA_035557125.1 Steroidobacteraceae bacterium | reverse complement strand
TCGACCAGCGTGCGCCCGCGCCAGCACGCTCGCTGGAACGCCTCGCGGTTGCGGCGCAAGGTCAGCTCGTCCTCCGCGCCGCCGTCGATGTAGTCGAAAACGAACCGCGGCAGGTTCCGGCGCGCGATCTCGCGCAACTCTTCGATGTTGATCGCATCCTGGCAACGCAAGATTCCCGCCTCCTAGACCTGGCGCCCTGCCACGCGGCCCGAGAACAGGCATCCGCCCAGGAAAGTGCCCTCGAGGCCGCGCTTGCCGTTCATGCCGCCGCCGCCGAAGCCGGCCGCTTCCCCCGCCGCGAAGAGTCCGTCGATCACCTCGCCATTGTCGCCGAGAACGCGGCACTCGAGGTCGGTGCGGATGCCGCCCATGCTCTTGCGGCTGATGACGTGCTCGCGGATCGCCATCAGTGGGCCCGCGCCCCGGTCCACGATCGGCTGGAAGGCACAGGTGCGGATGCGATCCCCGGGCCAGCGCCTGAGCCACGCGATGCGCCGGAGCTGCTCGTCGTTGTGAAAGCGCGGGCCACGGCGGATCGCCGCGTCGTAGGCGGCGACGACCGACTCGACGGTCGCGAGGTCGACGACGTCGTCGCCGTTCAGCGCGTTCATGCGCTCGACGAGTTCGGGCAATGTCGCCGCCTGCACGATGTCCTCGCTGTTGCGGGTGAGTTCCTCGTACAGCCAGCGGTTGCCGAATAGGAGGTCGCGCGCGACCCCGAGGTGCTTGCGGTCGCGTATCGACGGGTTGAAATCGGCGCCGGAGACGCCGAGTTCCCGGAGCGCGATCCTGCGGTTGAGGAGCTGCCAACTGTAGCCTCCCGGCTCGCGGCAGATGCGCGCGACGAGGTCGTGCGTGTCGAAGCCCGACACGAGCGGCATCGGGCCGATGCGCTCGCCTCGCGCATTGAGCCAGAGCGCGGACCTCGGCGGGATCAACGACAGGCCGTGGCCGGGCTTGCGCGGGCGCCAGTAGCGGATCCCCGCTGCGTAGTTCCACTGCCAGTCGAGGTGCGTGACAGCGGCCCCGGCGGCCGCGGCCGCGTCGTGCAGCCGGCCGTCGGCAAACCGGTGCGAGCCGTTCAGGATCACCTGCGGCGGCGTGCCCCAGTCGGCGTGCCAGTTGCGGCGCACGCGTTCGATGTCCCCGTTGATGCCACCCGCCGCGATGAGCACGGATTCGCACGCCACTTCGAACGGCTCGCCGCCGGGCTCGACAATGCCCTGCAAGCCAGCAACCTTGCCCGCGCGCGTGACGAGGGCGTCCACGCGGTGGCCGAACCGCAGGTCGAGCAGTTCGCGGCGAGGATGATCGAGCAGGCGGTTGACGAGGCAATCGGACAGCGCACGGCCCGTGCCCCAGACGATGTGGAACCGCGGCACCGAGTTGCCGGGTGCGTACAGGCCTCGCTCGACCCACATCGGCATCGGCATGAACCGGATGCCGAGCCCGGTCAGCCAGTCGTGGACGTCCGGCACGCAGCGTTCGACATAAGCCCGGGCCCAGGCGCGCGGCCAGGCGTGCTCGGGGCCCAGCTCGCCGAAGGACAGCCAGTCTGCAAACGCGAGTTCGGCACCGTCCGCAATGCCGCGCCGGCGCTGCAACGGCGTGCCCGCGAACCACAACCCCCCGAAAGCCTCCTTTGCGAGGCCCCCGAGGTTCTCTTCGAGGTCGCGGTCGACGAGGACCACGCGGCGGCCGCGGTCGAGCGCCTCGATCGCGGCGGCAATCCCCGCGATGCCGGCGCCCGCGATCGCGACGTCAGCGGCATGGCGGTCCGTGAGCATGACGGAGTATATTCCGCGCGGTGGAAAACCCCGCGGAGGACACATGAACACGAATTCTCATTCGCTGCGCCCGGTCACGGCATTCCTGGCCGCTTGCATCGTCACGATGGGCGCCCAGGCGCAGGGCGTGACGGACGCCAAGAAAGGCCAGGGCGGCTCGGCTGTCCAGGGCGCCGCGGGAACGCAGGGTGCGCAGGGCGCCGCGGGGGACCTCGAGCACTGCGACAAGCCGATGGGCGCCGTGGCGGTCGTCGAGCCGCAGGACTACGTGATGAGCGCGCTCTCGCGCTACAACCTGCAGTCGCCGGTCGGCCTCATCCGCATGATGATCCAGCAGTCGAACTGCTTCATCGTCGTCGAGCGCGGCCAGGGCATGCAGAACATGATGCAGGAGCGGGCGCTCGCCGGTGGCGGCGAGGTGCGCCAGGGCTCGAACATCGGCGGCGGCCAGATGGTCGCGGCGGACTTCATCCTGACGCCTGGCGTCGTGTTCTCGGAGAACAACGCAGGCGGCGTCGGTGGCGCGCTCGGCGGGCTGCTTGGCGGCAAGGGCGGCTCGGTGCTCGGCGCGGTCGCGGGCGGCCTCAAGTTCAAGGAGGCCCAGACCAGCATGCTGGTCGCGGATTCGCGCTCGGGCGTGCAGGTCGCGGCGGCCGAAGGCAGCACGAAGAAGGCAGACCTCGCCCTCGGCGTCGGGCTGTTCGGCGGCGGCGCGGGCGGGGGCGTCGGCGGCTATGGCAACACGAACGAGGGCAAGATCATCGCGTCCTCGTTCGCCGACAATTACAACAACGTCGTGCGCGTAGTCAGGAACGACCCGAGCCTCCAGCGTGACGTCGGCTCGCTCACGCAGGAAGCTGCGGCGGGCGGCTCGACGAAGGCCGGCGCCGTGTACAACGAGGGCGACGTGCTCTACCCGAAGATCGCGGGCGTGAAGATGATGGGCAGCGCGGCCGAGGCGGGCAAGGCCGTCGCGACGCTCGACAAGGGCGAAGAGCTCATTTACATGGGCGCCGAGGAAAACGGCTTCGTGAAGGTCGAGTCCGGCAAGGGCGGCGGCTGGGTCAAGAAGATTCTCGTCACGAAGTAGCAGACGCGACGCGGTAAAATCGCCGCGGGGGATGCGGGTGTAGTTCAATGGTAGAACTGCAGCTTCCCAAGCTGCTAACGTGGGTTCGATTCCCATCACCCGCTCCATTTCCATGAACGACCGGGAAAGCCTCACCGCGCTCGCGCGCGAAGCCTGCCGCAGTGCGCACGCGCCGTACTCCGGCATACACGTGGGCGCAGCCATCCGATCGGCGAGCGGGGCGTCCTATACGGGGACTAACGTCGAGAACGCGGCCTATCCACTCGGCAATTGCGCCGAGGCCAGCGCGATCGCGGCGGGCGTGCGAGCGGAGGGAGAGGGTTTTCGAATTGCGGAGACCTCCGTCTGGGCGCTCGACCGCCGCGGGCGCACGGTCGCGATCTCGCCCTGCGGCGGTTGCCGCCAGCGCATCCTCGAGTTCGCGGCCGACGGCAGCGTGCAGGTTCACTTTCCGTGGCGCGACGGAAGCCTCAAGTCGGCGAGCGTCGACGACCTCCTGCCGTATGCGTTCGAGCTGCCCGACCCGCAGGCGCAGTGACCTGGCTGCCGCAGGAATCGATCCG
>DATMEC010000226.1:0-2873 GCA_035557125.1 Steroidobacteraceae bacterium | reverse complement strand
GAGTTGGACTCGAACCAACGACCCACGGATTAACAGTCCGTTGCTCTACCAACTGAGCTATCGGGGAAGCGGATTTTCAGGGCGCGGGATTGTCGGCCAAGGGTGTGCTCAAGTCAACGCTCAGGCGCGCTTCTTCGACCTTGCGCCGGCAAGTGCGCGGTGCATGCGGGAAAGGGCGTCCTTCAGCGTCTCGGTCGCGGCTGCAAACGACAGCCGCACGTAGCCCGGGGCGCCGAACGCGGACCCCGGCACGACCGCGACGCCAGCCTCGTTGATGAGGAATTCGGCAAAGGCGTTGTCGTCGTCGGCGCCGACGTCGCGCATCGCCTGCTCGACCTGCGCGAACGCGTAAAACGTTCCCCAGCCGGGAATGCAGCGCACCCCGGGAAGGCCGTTCAGGCGTTCGACGACGAGGTCGTGCCGCGCCTTGAATGCGCGGTTCATTTCCGCCACGCAATCTTGCGGCGCATTGAGCGCGGTCGTCGCCGCCTTCTGAGAGATCGAGGAGGCATTCGACGTGCTCTGTCCCTGGATCGTCGCCATCGCGGCCACGACCTCGGCGGGACCGCCGCAATAGCCGAGCCGCCATCCGGTCATCGCGTAGCTCTTGGAGCAGCCGTTGATCGTCACGGTGCGATCGTACAGGCGCGGATTGGCGGTCACGAAGCTCGTGAAGGGCTCCGGGCCCCACCAGATGTGCTCGTACATGTCGTCCGTGCCGATGACGACCTGCGGGTGGCGTTCCAGCACGGCGCCAAAAGCCTCGAGCTCGGCGCGCGAGTAGGCCGCGCCGGTCGGGTTGCAAGGGCTGTTCAGGAGGAAGAGCCGGGTGCGCGGCGTGATGGCCGCCTCGAGTTCTTCCGCCGAGATCTTGAATCCACGCTCGATGCCGGCAAATACGGGCACGGGCGTGCCGTCTGCGACCAGCACCATGTCGGCGTAGGACACCCAGTAGGGGGCCGGGATGACGGCCTCGTCGCCGGAGTCGAGCAGGGCGCAGCACAGGTTGAAGACGGTTTGCTTTGCGCCGCTCGAGACGAGGACCTGCGAGCGAGCGTACTCGAGGCCGTTGTCGCGCCGGAACTTGGCGATGATCGCGTCCTTGAGCTCGTTCGTACCCTCGACCGCCGTGTAGCGCGTGTGGCCGCCGCGGATCGCGGCCACGCCGGCATCCTGGATGTGCACGGGCGTGTCGAAATCCGGCTCGCCGGCGCCGAGCCCGATGATGTCCTTGCCTTCGGCCTTGAGGCGCGCGGCGCGCGCGGTAACCGCAAGTGTCGGCGACGGCTTGATGCGCTGGACGCGCTTTGCGAGACGGATGGTCACGGGGAGTACCGGTGGGCCTTGAATCCAGATAAGTTACGGGAAGGCTTTTTGCGTTGCAATTCGGGGCGGACTTGAGCGAACCGAGACCATTCGAGCTGCAGTCGGACTACCAGCCGGCCGGAGACCAGCCGGCCGCCATTGCCGCGCTCATCGACGGCATCCAGTCCGGCCTGGCGCACCAGACCTTGCTGGGGGTCACGGGCAGCGGCAAGACATTCAGCGTCGCCAGCGTGATCCAGACCATTCAGCGCCCGACGCTCGTGCTCGCGCACAACAAGACGCTGGCCGCTCAGCTGTACGGCGAGTTCAAGGAATACTTCCCGCGCAATTCGGTCGAGTACTTCGTCTCCTATTACGACTACTACCAGCCGGAGGCCTATGTGCCGTCCTCCGACACCTACATCGAGAAGGACGCCTCGATCAACGAGCACATCGAGCAGATGCGCCTGTCCGCGACCAAGGCCCTGCTCGAGCGTCCCGACTCGATCATCGTCGCGACCGTTTCCGCAATCTACGGCCTCGGCGATCCCGAGACCTACCTCAAGATGGTGCTGCACCTCGTGCGCGGCGACCGCATGGACCAGCGCCAGCTGCTCCGGCGCCTCGCGGACATGCAGTACACGCGCAACGAGCTGGACCTGCGCCAGGGTACGTTCCGCGTGCGCGGGGACGTGGTGGACATCTTCCCGGCGGAGTCCGAGCGCGACGCCGTGCGCGTGCAGTTCTTCGACGAAGAGATCGAGTCGCTCGCGTTCTTCGACCCGCTGACCGGCGAGGTGCTGCGCAAGATGCCGCGGCTGACCGTGTTCCCGTCCACGCACTACGTGACTCCGCGCGAGCGGTTGCTGAAGGCGGTGGACGGGATCAAGGTTGAGCTGCGCTCGCGGCTCGCCGACCTGCGTGCCGCGAACAAGCTGGTCGAGGCGCAGCGGCTCGAGCAGCGCACGCTGTTCGACCTCGAGATGATCGCGGAGCTCGGCTACTGCGCGGGCATCGAGAACTACTCGCGCTACCTGTCTGGCCGCGAGCCCGGCGAGCCGCCGCCTTGCCTGTTCGACTACCTGCCGCGCAACTCCCTGCTCGTGATCGACGAGAGCCACGTGACCTTGCCGCAGCTGCAGGCGATGTACCGCGGGGACCGTTCACGCAAGGAGACGCTGGTCGAATACGGCTTCCGGCTGCCGTCGGCGCTCGACAACCGGCCGCTGCGCTTTGACGAGTTCGAGCGCGTGCAGCCGCAGACCATCTATGTGTCGGCAACGCCGGCGGAGCGCGAGCTCGCCAAGTCCGGCCAGGTCGTGGAGCAGGTGGTGCGCCCGACCGGGCTGCTGGATCCGGCGGTGGAAATCCGACCCGTCGCCACGCAGGTGGACGACCTCCTGTCCGAGATCCGGCTGCGCGCCGAGCGCCGCGAGCGGGTGCTGGTCACGACGCTGACCAAGCGCATGGCCGAGGACCTGACCGGGTACCTGGACGAACACGGCGTCAAGGTCCGCTACCTTCACTCCGACATCGAGACGGTCGAGCGGGTCGAGATCATCCGCGAC